>NZ_JASJVC010000016.1:0-64330 GCF_035019905.1 Sphingomonas sp. 10B4
CCCCCCCCCCCCCCCCCCCCCCCCCCCCCCCCCCCCCCCCCCCCCCCCTTTTTTTTTTCAACCACGATGTGTATAAGAGACAGCCCGGCCCCACCCACAACCCCTCCCCTGAAGGGGAGGGGAGCAGCATCACTTAGTGCACGAAACGCGCGACCACGTCGCGATACGAGCGCGACACCTTCACCTGCGCGTTCGACTGGAGCACCAGGAAGCACTCGCCATTGGTGTGCGGCTTCACTTCCTTGACGAGATCGAGATTGACGATCGTCGAGCGATGCACCCGCTGGAACCGGCGCGGATCGAGCCGCTTCTCCAGATCCTTCATCGTCTCGCGCAGGATCAGCGTGTTGTCGCCGGTGTAGATGCACATGTAATCGCCCGCGGCATCGATCCGCTCGATCGTGTCGACATCGACACGGAAGATCTGCCCGCGATCCTTGATGTTGATGAGCTTCTCGAAGCGATTGGCCGACACCTGCTCGCCGCCCTCGGCAAGGTTCTCGACCGAATCGGGCGCGATCTCGGCGATAACTTCCTTCAAGCGATCGACTTCCTCGACCCCGCGCTTCTCGGTCAGCCGCTGGCGCACGCGGTCGAGCGTATCGGCGAGGCGCGATTCCTCGACCGGCTTCATCAGATAATCGACCGCGTCGGTCTCGAACGCCTTCAGCGCATGGTCCGAATAGGCGGTGACGAACACGAACAGCGGCGGCTCGACCTCCATCAGCCCCTGGACGACCGAGAAGCCGTCGAACCCCGGCATCTGGATGTCGAGGAAGACCAGATCGGGCTTGTGCGTCTTGATCGCACGGATCGCCTCGCGACCGTTCATGCAGGTGTCGACGATTTCCACGTCTTCGTGCGCGGCAAGGCGCAGCGCGAGCCCCTGGGTAGCTAGTTTTTCGTCATCGACGAGGATGGTGCGGATCGTCATGCAAACTCTTTCTTCGGTTCCTCGAGCTGGAACGGGATTTCAATCTCGACCCCGAAACCGCCCCCCGGGATCGATCGCGTCTCGAATTTGTGGTCCGGCCCGTAAGCCTGGGCCAGCCTCTCCCTGATATTGGCAAGGCCAACCCCGGTTGAAAGAGCCTGGCTTGGAGAAACGCTCTGCCGCGCCTTTGTTTCGTTCAAGCCGGGGCCGGTGTCGGATACGACGATCTGCACCCGATCCCCGGTGAGCCGCGCGGTAACGGCGATTTCGGCGCCATCTTCCTGCGGGGTCACCGCGTATTTGATCGCGTTTTCGACGAGCGGCTGGAGCAGCAGCGACGGCAGCCGCGCCTTGGCGACGCGCACATCGACGTCGAAGGTCGGCCGCAACCGCTCCTCGAAGCGCATCTTCTCGATCTCGAGATACAGTTTCAGCGTCTCGAACTCCTGCTGCACCGTGACGTGCGCGGTCGGCTCGTTGGCGAGCGTGTAGCGCAGGAACGACGACAGCCGCCCGAGCATCGCATTGGCGCGCTCTGTTTCCTTGAGCAGCACCAGCGTCGAGATCGAGTTGAGCGTGTTGAACAGGAAATGCGGGTTGAGCTGATAGCGCAGCATCGCGAGCTGCGCCGAGGATGCGGTGTTCTCGAGCGTGGCGAGCTGGTCGATCTGATCCTCGACGATCAGGTAGAAATTGATCCCGAAATAGAGCGCGGTCCACCCCGCCAGCACGGTGAAGTTGAGGAAGATCGTGCCGAGCACCAAGCTGATGTTGAGCCCCGGGCTCTGCAGCTTGATGAACGAGAAGGAGAAGGCGTCGAGCACGGCGTAGAGCAGGGTCGCCGCGGCGAGCGTGATGATCGTCAGGATCGCCATCGCGAAGCGCGGCTGGCGGCGGTAATAATGGTACACCGTCGCGAGCAGCAGCGTGATGCTGTAGCCGACGATCGATTCGATCACGACAGGCACCACCACCGACACGTCGGCGGCATTCGACACGCTCGAGACGCCGCGGAGGATGAGGTAGCCGGTCCAGCCGGCCGCTTGCAGCGTCCAGAAGGCGCGGCCCTTATCCTCGAAGAAGGGCCGCGAGAAGATCGCGGGTCGGGTGAAAAGCGGCATCCCACCGTCTTAGCCCGGCTGGGCGCGTTGCGCAAAGCACCCGTCACCGCGGGCTTGTCCCGGGGTCCACCGCACCGCATATTCTGCGGGCTGTGTCCACGAGGCACGGTGGACCCCGGGACAAGCCCGGGGTGACGATAACACCGTGGAGAGCATCATGAACGACCAGCCCGACCGCGCGCAGTTCACCGCAATGGAGCACGGCACCCAGGCCGATTGGAGCCTGATCGCCGGCCATTTCGGCCAGTTCGCCAGGACGCTCCCCAACCGCGTGCTGACGCACCTCAAGCTGCTCGACGGCGATTACGGCGGCTTTCCGGTCGATCGGCTCGAACATTCGCTCCAGACCGCGACGCGCGCGCACCGCGACGGGCGCGGCGAGGCCTATGTCGTGATGGCGCTGCTCCACGACATCGGCGACACGCTCGGCACCTACAACCATCCCGAGATCGGCGCTGCCATGCTGCGCCCGTTCGTGTCGGAGGAAGTCCACTGGATCGCCAACACCCACGGCGTGTTCCAGGGCTATTACTTCTTCCACTATATCGGCGGCGATCGCGACTTGCGCGAGCAATATCGCGGGCATCCGCATTTCGAGGCGTGTGCCGAATTCTGCGAGAAATACGATCAGGCGGCGTTCGACCCGACCTATGAGAGCGCGCCTTTGTCTTTCTTCGAGCCGATGGTCGGCCGCGTTTTCGCGCGCCCGATCCAGTCGCTCTACGCCAAGGCCGCAGCGGAAGCGTGAGGCCCAAACGAAAACCGCCGCCCCCTTGCGGGGACGGCGGCCATCGTGACGAACTGTAAGAAGGCTTAGAGCCCGATCACCAGCGAGCCGGTGATCGACCGCGGCGTGCCGATGACGGCATTGCCGATCGAGTAGCGGTTGGGCAGGCCGACGAAGCCGCCCGAGCCGCTCAGGCCGCCGATATAGACCTTGTCGAACAGGTTGCTGACGTTGACCTGGAAGAAGGTCTTGCGGTTGTTGCCGAGCAGCTGGCCGATGTTGATGCGAACGTCGAGGTCGACGATCGTGTAGCTCGGGATCTTCGCACCGTAGATCTGGTTCTGCGATGCCACCGGGCACAGCCCACCCGAAACGGTGCCGGTGCAGGTGTAGACCGGCAGGTTCTCGTCGTTGACGAAGCGCGAACCGGTGTACTTGGCCTGCGCGCCGAGATCGAAGATCCCGACGGTGCCCTGCAGACGACCGCCGCCCATCCAGGTCGGCGCGCCGCCCTCGCGCTTGCCCGCGGTCTGGAAGTAGTTGATCGTCGTGCCGGTACGACCCGCTTCGAAATTGTCGCGGATCTTCGAGTGCAGGTACGAACCGAACAGATACGCGGTCAGGTTGCGGACCGGCGTGTACGACACCGAGCCGTCAAAGCCGTATTTGTCGACCGTGCCGAGGTTGCGCGACACGCTTGCGTCGCTCTCGACGTCATAGATGGTGACGGTACGGTTCTTGAACTTGGTGTACCAGCCAGCGATCTGCGCCTGGACCTTGCCCGTCGTGTAGCGTGCACCGAGTTCGTAGCTGTCGGTCGTCTCGGGCTTGGGCTTCGACTGCGGCGAACCGTCGGCATAATAGAACGAGCTGTAGAGGTTGTCCGTGCTCGGCACCGACAGACCCTGCGAGAAGCTCGCATACATGCTGATCGCGTTGGTGAAGTTGTAGGTCAGGCCGACATTGGGCAGCGCGCGGTTGTAGTTGCGGATGCGGTTCTGCGGCGGCGCGAAGCCGACGACGCACGCCGAGGTCAACACCGCGCACGACGTACCCGCGACGACCGGACGGTTGACGCCGTTCACCGTCGTCACGCCCGGCGCGAAGTAGGTGTATGGGTTCGCTGCGGCATAGGCCGCCGTCTGCGTCGGCGAGACGCACGACACGTTGGTGTTGGCAGCGACCGTGAAGCAGTTCTGCGTCAAGTCGCGGCGGAAGAACGTGCCACGTACGCCGAGCGTCGCGACGAGCTTGTCGTCGAAGAACTTGCCGCGATATTCGGCCGAGACCTGGTTGAGGATCGCGAGCGACTTGCGGTTGCGCTTCTCGATCAGCGCGCCGTTTGCGTCCTTGACGCCGTTATTGACCGGGAACACGTCGAGCGGGGTGCCGTCGGTGTTGAGGAAGCCGGCTTCGCCCGTCTGGCGATGGCGGCCATAGTCGCCGGTATAGGCGATGCGGACGCGGTTGTTCTCGTCGAACTCATAGGCGAGACCGGCGACGCCGACGAAGCGACGCGTCTGCGTCTGGCTCGGCGCGATTGCGAGCACGCTCGTGGTCGGGCTGATCACGCCGTCGCCGTTGAGATCGCGACCGGTGTAATAGCCAAAGCCGCCGGGCGCGCCGTTACCAGTGTTGCCCGTGGTGTTGATCACGCCGAGGACGCTGTTGGGGCCGCACGTGCGGACCGTCGCGCTGCCGAGATTGCCGCAACCTTCGAGCAGCGACACCGTGCCGCCGCCATTGGCCTTGACGTACTGGTAGCTGGCATCGAGCGTGAGCACGAGCTTCGGCGTGAGCGTGAAGCGCGAACCGAAGCGGACGTTGCCGGTGTTCGACGGGTTGAAGCGACGGTCGAACTCGGTGCCGCAGGCCGCGCCGGCGGTCGCGCCGGTCGGCGTCGGGCCACCGATGACGCACGGATAGTTGATGTTGTAGAAACGCTCTGCCCCGGTGAGGGGGGCGCGGTTCGAGGAGTTCGGACCGACGACGCGTGCGAAGGCGCCGTTGGTCAGATCGTTGCGCAGCGGCACCGAACCGAGGAAGTTGTTGCGGTTCTCGTTCCACTGGCCGGCGAGCGACAGGAAGTCGCCATTGTCGCCGAGATCCTTGAAGATGCGCGCGTTATACTGCTGCTTCTTCAGGCGCGAATAGTTGCTGAAGGGGTTGTCGGCGCTGATGCTCGACCCCGTGAAGAACGCGCGGACGCCGGTGTGCGCGATTTCGCCGGTGTCGACCGAGCCGTAGACGCGGAAGATCGAGCGGTTGAGCGGGTCGCCCTGGCCGAGATAGGTGCCGTAGGTGCCGCTCATCATCGCGCTGAAGTCTTGCGTCGGCTTGCGCGTGCGGATGTTGACGGTGCCGCCGACGGCCGAAGCGGTCGGGCTGTCGACGTCGGTCGAGCCGAGGTTGACGCTGATCGAGTCGAGCGTCTCGGGATCCTGCTGCTGGTTCGAATAGATCGCGTAGTTGCCGGTGTCGTTGAGCGGGATACCGTCGAGCGTCTGCGAGATGCGCGAGCTGTCGAAGCCGCGGATCGTGAAGGTGCCGCCGGCGGCGCCGGTCGCGTCGTTGTTCTGGAAGCTGACGCCGGGGACCAGATTGATGATCTCGTTGACGGTCTGGCCCGGACGCTGGCGGCTGATCGTGTCGGCGCCGACGGTGATGCGCGTCTTGGGGACGTCGGGAACGGTGATGCCGCCCTTGCCGGTCTTCGTGCCGGTGACGACGATGTCGGTGCCCGCGTCAAAGTCGGTCGAACCCGACGACTGCGCGAAGGCTACGCCCGGAATCAGGAGCGCGGCAAACGCCACGCCAGTGAATAGCTTCGTGTTCATGCTCGTTCCCCACAGAATATCGTGATCGTCGGCGTTCGGCCTCTAGCCGTCACGCTCCGTCGACCGGAGCCCCTGCACGCGTTATATTTCTGTTCAATGACAAGTCATGCAGACTGTTCATCTTCGGTTAAAAACGGTTGGGAACCGTTGCATATTAGCATCACAGGGTAACCGACGGGGCGTCCGGGACTTAGCGGGCGGCGGCGACGATCTCGGCCCAACCTGCTTCGTCGATCACCGTAACTTTCAGATCCGCCGCCTTTTTCAGTTTCGATCCTGCGCCAGGCCCCGCGACGACAAGATCGGTCTTGGCCGAGACCGATCCTGCCACGCGCGCACCGAGCAGTTCGGCCTGCGCCTTGGCCTCGTCGCGACTCATCGTCTCGAGGCTGCCGGTGAACACCACGGTCTTGCCGCTGACCGGCGACTCGCGGGTCTGGTGGACGACGTCGGTCGGCGTCACTTCGCGCAGCAGCGCCGCGACGACGTCGCGATTGTGCGGCTCGGCGAAGAACTCGATCAGCGCGTCGGCGACTTCGGGGCCGATCCCCGCGGTCTCGATCGCATCGGCGAGCACGCGGCCGCGCCGCACGACGAACTTCGCCTCGGTTTCGCCGAGTGCAGGCACCGTCGCTTCGCGGACCGCGCGCACGCGCGCGATCATCTCGGCGAACGCCGCATAGCTGACATAGCGACGCGCGAGGTCACGCGCGGTGATCTCGCCGACATGGCGGATGCCGAGCGCGAACAGGAAGCGGTCGAGCCCGATCTGGCGCCGCAGGTCGATCGCCGCGAGCAATTTGTCGACGACGAGCTCGGACATCCGCTCGCGCGTCACCAGCTGGGCGCGATGTTCGTGGAGCCGGAAGATATCGGCGGGCGAGGCGATCAGCCCGTCGCGGAAGAATTCCTCGATCCGCACCAGCCCGAGGCCACTGATGTCATAGGCGTGGCGCGAGACGAAATGGATCAGCCGCTCGACGCGCTGCGCCGGGCAGATCAGCCCGCCGGTGCAGCGCACGACGACCTCGCCCTCGCCGCGTTCGGCGAGCGAGCCGCATTCGGGACATTCGCTCGGGAAGGCGAAGGCGGGACGGTCTTCATCGCGCGTCAGCACTTCGACGATCTGCGGGATGACGTCGCCCGCGCGCTGCAGCACGACGCGGTCGCCGACGCGCGCGCCGAGCCGCTCGATCTCGTCGGCATTGTGCAGCGTCGCATTGGTGACGACGACGCCGCCGACCGTCACGGGCGCGAGCCGCGCGACCGGGGTCAGCGCGCCGGTGCGACCGACCTGGATGTCGATCGCCGTCAGCGTGGTCTCGGCGCGCTCGGCGGGGAATTTGTGCGCGATCGCCCAGCGCGGCGTGCGCCCGACGGTGCCGAGCCGCGCCTGCCAGTCGAGCCGGTCGAGCTTGTAGACGACGCCGTCGATGTCGAACGGAAGGTCGGCGCGCTGGTGTTCGATCGCGCGGTAGACGGCGAGCGCGGCGTCGGTCGTTGGTGCGTGCGCGAAACCGCTCGCGACCTGGAAGCCCCAGTCGCGCAAGGCGGCAACGTTGGCGCTTTGCGTCTCGCCGGGGAGCGCGCTGGTTTCGCCCCAGCCCCAGGCGAAGAAGCGCAGCGGTCGCGTCGCGGTGACCGCGGCGTCCTTCTGGCGGAGCGACCCGGCGGCGGCGTTGCGCGGGTTGGCGAACTGGCGCGCGTCCTTGGCGGCGGCTTCGGCCTCGGCGAGCAGCCGGGCGTTGAGGCCGGCGAAATCGGCCTTCGCCATATAGACCTCGCCGCGCACCTCGAAGATGTCGGGCGCGTCGGCGGGGAGGCTCTGCGGGATGTCGGGGATGTGCGCGACATTGGCGGTGACGTCCTCGCCGACCTGCCCGTCGCCGCGGGTCAATGCCTGGACGAGCCGACGCTGTTCGTAGCGCAGCGAGCAGGACAGGCCGTCGATCTTGGGCTCGGCGGTGAGCTCTACCGCTGCATCGTCGGGCAGCGCGAGGAAGCGCCGCACGCGCGCGACGAATTCGGCGACGTCCTCATCGGTAAAGGCATTGTCGAGGCTGGTCATCGCGCGGGCATGCGCGACCTTGGCGAGATGCGCGGCGGGCGCGGCGCCGACCTGGAACGCGGGCGAATCGGCGCGGACGAGCTGCGGGAAGGCCGCCTCGAGCGCAGTGTTGCGCGCACGCAGCGCGTCGAAGGCGGCGTCGCTGATCTCGGGCGCGTCCTCGGTGTGATAGCGCGCGTTGTGATAGGCGATCTGCTCCGCCAGCCGCGCGAGTTCGGCGGCGGCTTCGGTTTCGGTGGCGGGGAGGGGAGCGCTCATGCGCTTGGCGTTACCGGAGAGCGGGGGGCGGCATCAAGGCGTGGCGCGAAGTAGAGAGAGCGAATGGCGGGAATTGGTGGATAGCGGACATTGCCGGAGCAGCAGCGAATGTCCGCTTGGCCGTCACCGGGCCGGTTCTTCTGCGCTTACAGTGACAGAACGGACCCGAAAACCGAAGCCATTCTCCTTGGTCCAGACCATCGTCACTGGTGCTTGAGTGGTGTGGTTGTCAGTAAACCGGACGATCACCCCCTCTATCCTCACTCGGTCGGCGGTTTCGCCGATGATGTGGCGGAGAAAAATAGACGCGTTCTCCAGCTGGCTCGACCAAATCTTCGCGGCCGCCGCCGAACCCTCGGCGGTCGTGCCAGCCCAATCGATTCGGGCTTGATCGAAGAACAGCTGGCGGATTGCGTATTCTGTACGGTCGCCGCGAGTGGTCGCGAACCAATCGCTTCCATACGCATTGCGCGCGAGCGCGGCAGCCGCGCGGTCGCCTTCCAGCAGCGTGCACCCGGCAAGCCGGGTGACATCGTTGCGGTACTGTCGAGCATTGAGCAGCGCACAGGCCGGCAACGCCGCTACTGCCTCGCGGGCGAGTTCGAACGCGAGCGGCACTGCCAGCCCGGTATCGCAAGCGGACTGGACGGCCTTGCGGATGGCAGCAGGACGGCCGGGGCGGGCAGGATCGACCGCTTCGACGGACACCGACCAAGGATCGAGGCAGATTGACGGGCCATCCTTATTGGGCACCGGCGCAAGCGTACGGTCAAAAAGCGCGGCTGCGGAACGCACTCGTTCCCAGGTGTCGAGAGGCACGGCCGTCGCCAGCGTGCCGCCGGCGGCAGTCCGGACTTCTACACGCGGTTCCTCGCCGGGACGGCGCATGAAAGCGACGACGCCTGCCTGATTGCCGTAGCCGTCGATGAAAAACGTGCGGACAATTTCGCCATCGCTACTGGCAACGGTCTGTACCGTAGGCAGCGGGTAAGGCCCCGGCTTCGACCCTGGCGTATTTGCCTGAGTGGCGAGGGCAGACACAATGGCGATAACAATAGCAGATGCTTGCATCATCGACGGTTCTCCGGGCTGTTCCTGCCTTCTGCCCTCTTCGGAAGGCCGCGTCACCCGAGAGCTAAGGGCGCCAATTAAATGAGCGAGATGAAATATGCTCATCGTCATTGAAACCGCCAGAGGAAACGTGTCTGCCCAAAGTGGGCTTGTGGCTCCGACGGCGGATGTCCGCAATTGGGCGAAAGCGGACAAGGCGCCGTCCTACACGGCGCGTTCATGATATGTACCGGAGCGCTCTTTGAAATCGTCGGTTCTGCCCAATTGCATTCATGCAAAAACGGAAACGATCGCCGCTGGATATACCGCGTCTTGGGGTCAATCGAGTCAAGCACGCGACACGCGCTTCCGCGGGTCGCGATGTCCGGACGGGGTCGCTAACGGCGGTCCGCCGTTAGGGCGTCACGACCTCGTCGTCATCCTCGGTCATCTCGGCGGCGAGCTTGGCTTCCTCGTTGGTCGATTTGCGCTCGGCGGTCTTTTCGGCGCGGGTCGCCATTTCGTCCCACGCC
Organism: Sphingomonas sp. 10B4; assembly: GCF_035019905.1. Classification (NCBI taxonomy): domain Bacteria; kingdom Pseudomonadati; phylum Pseudomonadota; class Alphaproteobacteria; order Sphingomonadales; family Sphingomonadaceae; genus Sphingomonas; species Sphingomonas sp. 10B4. The sequence goes on from NZ_JASJVC010000016.1 coordinate 9,529, forward strand.
TTGGCGGCGCGCAGATGGCGCGTGCGGACGTTGTCGAGCGTGGCGGTGGCAGCTTCGGACTCGGCCTGGCGGGCGCGGTCGCGATAGAAGATGGCGGTGGTGTTCGTCGGAGGTCTCCTGACCGGGGGCGGGGCCAAATAAAAGGGGTGCCGCCGGTTGGCGACACCCCCAAACGCGTCAGGCCTGGGCGAGACGGACGGCCGAGACCTTGCCGCGGCGATCTTCTTCCAGCTCGTACGAAACGCGCTGGTCGCGATCGAGCGTCGCCATGCCGGCGGCTTCGACCGCGCTGATATGGACGAACGCATCGCCGCCGCCGCCCTCAGGCGCAATGAAACCGTAACCCTTGTCGGCGTTGAAGAACTTAACGGTGCCGATAGCCATAGTGTATTCCTTAGTGCCGGATCGCCGCGCAGATCATGCGAAAGCGCCGGAGTGGGGCCGAGATCAAAGACGGATGCGACGTCCGGCCCCGGCCGGCGCATCCGATGACGGTGTCACCCGCGCGCGGTGGGTCCGCAGCGGGCTGGGTGACGAAGGGGGGTGAAAAGAGAAACCAAAATGCGCGTCCGGTGCCAATCAAGCGGGAGCGCAGGGGGTCTCTCAGTCGCGAAAAAGCTTGTACGGACTCGCGCGATGCAAGCGCTATAGCAGGTCGTTACGCAAAAGTCGCGCGCTATACAGCACCGGTCGGGCGCGCTAGCCTTTGCGCATCCGGGATGGGGTTTGCCGACATGATCTTGCCGCTGCTCGTTGCATTGCAGACCGCCGATTCCCCCGAGCCGCAACGCGCGGCGCGCACGAGCGTCGATCTCCCGGCAGCCTGGCATCCCGGCGGCTGTTCGAGCACCGAGCCGTCGCGCGACATCGTCGTCTGCGGCAAGCGCGACGCGGGCGAACAGTATAGCGTCCGGCCTCTGCCCGAGAAATATGCCGAGGTCGGCGGGCCCGGGATCGGGGTCGATCTCGGCAAGGGCGCGCGGGGGAACCTCCATACCGAGCCTGGCACGACGATCGACGGCAAGGTCGCAAAGCGGATTCTGTTCACGGTGACGATGCCGTTTTGAGGGGAGCGTCCACCCCGATAGCCGTCACCCCGGGCCTGTGCCGGGGTCCACCGTGCCGCGCATCCTGCCCACGCAACACGCGTGGGACGGTGGGCCCCGGCACAAGGCCGGCGTGACGACGGGGGAGGGCTTCGAGGAGTCCCTCAGGCCGTCTCGATCAACCGCTCCGCCTGTGCGCGCGCTTCCGGGGTGATCGTCGCGCCCGACAGCATCCGCGCAATCTCCTCGCGGCGCTGCGCGATGTCGAGCGCGGTCACGCCGGTCCGCGTGACCACGCCGTCGTGGCGCTTGGCGATCAGCAGATGATGCCCGCCGCGCGCCGCGACCTGCGGGCTGTGCGTCACCACGAGCAATTGCGTGGCATCGGCAAGCCGCGCGAGCCGCTCGCCGATCGCGCTCGCCACGGCACCGCCGACACCGCGGTCGATCTCGTCGAAGATCATCGTCGCGGCACCGCCCTGCTCGGCGAGCGCGACCTTCAGCGCGAGAATGAAGCGCGACAATTCGCCACCCGACGCGATCTTGACGAGCGGTGCGAAGGGTGCGCCGGGGTTGGTCGAGATCTCGAACTCGACACGGTCCTTCCCCGCCGCCGACCACGCCTCGGGCGGCGCGGGCGCAACGACGGTGCGGAAGCGCGCGGCATCGAGCTTGAGCGGAACTAGCTCGCCCTTCACCGCCGCATCGAGCTGGAGCGCGGCGGCGGTGCGCGCCTTGGTCAGCGCGGCGGCGGCGGTGTCATAGGCGGCGCGCGCCTTGGCCAGCTTCGCCTCGAGCGCGGCGAGCCCCTCTTCGCCGGCCTCGAGCGCCGCGAGCTTGGCTTCGAGCTCGCTCGCCAGACCCGCCAGCTCGTCGGGCTGGACGCGGTGCTTGCGCGCCATCGCGCGTAGCTCGAACAGTCGCGTCTCGTCGTCCTCGAGGCTGGCGGGATCGAACCACAGATCGGTCTTCGCCTCGCGCAGCTTCTCCTCGGCAACCGCGCCCTCGATCACCGCGCGGTCGACCGCGGCGAGCGCGTCGGCAAGCGCGGCATGGTCCTCGGCGATGCGTTCGAGCACGCGCGCCGCCTGGCGGAGCTGGGCGAGCCCGCCATCCGATCCTTCGAGCCAATTCTCGATCGCCAGCAGATCCTCGGCGATCTTTTCCGAACGCTGCATCGTCCGGCGGCGATCGGCGAGCGCTTCCTCCTCCCCCGGCTCGGGCGCGAGCGCGCGCAGTTCGCCGACGGCATGTTCGAGCCACTCGCGGTCGCGCGCCGCGGTGTCGATCGTCGCGCGCGCTTCGGCGAGCGCCGCCTCGGCATCGCGCAGCGCCTTGTAGCTGGCGGCGGTCGATCCCGCCGCGACGCGCCCGAACGCGTCGAGCAGCGCGCGGTGGCCGCGCGCGTTGAGCAGCCCGCGATCGTCATGCTGGCCGTGGATCTCGACCAGATACGGCGCCAGTTCGCGCAGCAGTCCGGCAGACGCAGGCTGATCGTTGACGAAGGCGCGGCTGCCGCCATCGGCCTTGACGATGCGGCGGATCATCAGCGGCTCGCCGGGGTCGAACTCGAGCCCGTTTTCGGTAAGCAGCGCAACGACCGGGCCATCCGGCGCGGGGGTGTCGAAGGTGGCGGTGACGATCGCCTGCGCGGCACCCTGGCGAACGAGGCCGGCTTCGCCGCGCGCACCGAGCGCAAGCCCGAGCGCGTCGAGCAGGATCGACTTGCCCGCGCCGGTCTCGCCGGTCAGCACGCCGAGGCCATGCCCGAACTGCAGGTCCAGCGCTTCGATCAGCACGACGTCGCGAATGGCCAGGGAGATCAGCATGGGGTCGCCTTGCCCTTTAGCCGAGTTGACCGCGTTCCGGTAACGTTCTTTTCAATCGAACCGGCGCCGGTGCGACTCAGTTGCCCGGATTGGGGTTGCCCGGATTGGTGCCCGAGCCGCCGCCGATCGGGGCGGCTGCGCTGGTGTCGCGCTTGATGTCATTGCTCTTGCCCGGAATCGAATCGGCGACGCTGGTCCGGTCGGCAACGATCTGCTGCCCCGGCGCGAGCGCGGCGACGTTCACCGGGGGATGCTCGTTGCTGAGCTTGTAGGCGCGCTCGTACCACTGCGTTCCGGGATAATTGGCGCCGAGCACGGCGGCCGACTTGCGCGCCTCGTCAGGAACGCCGAGCGCGAGATAAGTCTCGGTCAGCCGCATCAGCGCCTCGGGCGTGTGCGTCGTCGTCTGGTACTCCTCGACGACCTTGCGGAAGCGGCCGTTGGCGGCGAGCCACTGCCCGCGCACTTCGTAGAAGCGCCCGATCTCCATTTCCTTGCCGGCGAGATGGTCGCGGACCAGATCGACCTTGAGGCGCGCATCGGCGGCGTAGCGCGTGTTGGGATAGCGGCGCATCAGCTCGCCGAGCGAATCGAGCGCTTGCTGCGTGATCTTCTGGTCGCGCGTGACGTCGCTGATCTGCTCGTAATAGCCGAGCGAGACGAGGTAATAGGCATAGGCGGCGTCGCGGTTGCCCGGATGCACCGTCAAAAAGCGCTGCGCCGACTGGATCGAGGCGGTGTAGTCATGCGCGAGATAGTAACTGAACGCGCTCATCAACTGCGCGCGGCGCGCCCATACCGAATAGGGGTGCTGGCGCTCGACTTCGTCGAACAGCGCGGCGGCGATCTTGTAATTGCGCTGATCGAGCTGTTTCCGCGCTGCCGTATAAAGCGTGCCGACGTCGCGCGCGACATAGGGGATGTCGCCCTTGGTCCTGTTGCGCGCGCACCCCGTGGTGGTGAGCGCGGTCGCGGCGATCAGACCGATCGCGAGGCTGCGGAGAAAGGGCGAGCGGGGCAGGGGGGTGCGCATTGGCGCCAGCCTTAGCGCAACCGCCGACGCGCGAACAATCCTTTTAACGCGCACGGATCGCTTGGACGCGACGATGCGTTGGCATATGAGGCACCGACAGGAGAATCATCACCGTGACTGCCACTCTGCTCGCCACCAAACGCGTCGAAAAGCCCTGGGGGCGTCATACCTTGTGGCCCGGTTTTGCCGATCCTGCGCCCGGTGGTGAAAAGGTCGGCGAAGTGTGGTTCCAGACGCCGCATGCGGGCGAGCCAGAATTGCTGATCAAATATCTGTTCACCAGCGAGAAATTGTCGGTGCAGGTGCATCCGGATGACGCTGCCGCGCAGGCCGCGGGCTATCCGCGCGGCAAGGACGAAGCGTGGCTGATCCTCGCCGCCGAACCCGATTCGACCATCGCGATCGGGACGCTCGAGCCGATGACGCACGAGCAGTTGCGCGCCGCCTCGCTCGACGGCTCGATCGAGCATCTGCTCGATTGGAAGCCGGTTAAGGCGGGCGACTTCTATTATAACGAGGCCGGCACGATCCACGCGATCGGCGCAGGGATCACCACGATCGAAGTCCAGCAGAACGTCGATCTGACCTATCGCCTGTACGATTATGGCAGCGACCGCGAACTGCATCTCGATGCCGGGGTCAAGGTGTCCGACCCGGTGCCGTTCGTGCCCCTGCCGACCCCGCCCTCCGACGGCAAGGACCACCAGATCCTGTCCGAAGGCCCCAAGTTCGTCACCGAGCGCTTTGCCGGCGGCCACCGCGTGATCGATCTGCCCGCTGGCGTTCCGGGCTGGTTCGTTCCCGTCGCGGGTTCCGGCACGGTCGACGGTGTCGCGTTCAAGGCGGGCGAGTGCCTGTTGCTCGAGGGCCGCTGCGAGATTTCGTCCGACGCCGAGAGCGACTTGCTGCTCGCCTATCCGGGCGACAAGCGCATCTGATCGATCGCGTCTCCCCTCGCGGGCACGCGAGGGGAGAAGACCTTTACACTCTCGTGCTAGCGATGCGGCCATGCTCCGTGTCCTCACCCTCTCCACGCTGTTCCCCGATGCGTCGCGGCCGAACTTCGGCGTTTTCGTCGAGCGGCAGACGTTGGGACTGGCGGCCCATCCGGACATCGATCTCAGGCTGGTCGCGCCGGTCGGGCTGCCGCCGTGGCCGCTGTCGCGCCACGCCCATTATGCGGCGCTATCCGCGCTTCCCGAGCGCGAGACGTGGAAGGGGCTCGCGACCTATCGCCCACGCTTCACGACGCTACCGGGGACGGCGGGGCGGTTCCATGCACGCGCGCTGACCAAGCGGCTGATCCCACTGCTCACCCAAATCCGCCGCGACTTCGCCTTCGACGTAATCGACGCCGAGTTCTTCTTTCCCGACGGTCCCGCCGCGGTGGCGCTCGGCCAGCATTTCGGTGTGCCGGTGTCGATCAAGGCACGCGGCGCCGATATCCACCATTGGGGCACCACACCCGCCACCAGCGCGCAGGTCGTGACGGCCGGGCAAACCGCGAACGGCGTGCTGGCGGTATCGCAGGCGATGCGCGCCGACATGATTGCGCTTGGTATCCCGGCGGAGCGGATCCGCGTCCATCATACCGGCGTCGATCTCGACCGCTTCGCGCCGCACGACCGCAGCGTGGGCAAGGCAAGGTACGGCGTGACGGGACCATTGGTCGTCTCGGTCGGCGCCCTCATCCCGCGCAAGGGCCATGACGTCGTGATCGACGCGGTCGCGTCGCTTCCTGGCACCACGGTGCTGATCGCTGGCGAAGGTCCTGCGCGCGCCGCGCTCGAGTCGCAGATCGCTACGCGCGGCGTCGGCGACCGCGTGCGCTTGCTCGGCGCGATCCCGCATGGCGACTTGCCGGGGCTGTTGGCGGCGGCCGACCTGATGGCGCTTGCATCAGCGTCCGAGGGGCTGGCGAACGCCTGGGTCGAGGCGCTCGCATGCGGCACGCCAATCGTCGTCACCGGCGCAGGCGGGGCGATGGAGGTGGTGACCGACGCCGCTTACGGCCGAATCGCCGACCGCACAGCGCAGGCCTTCGCTGCAGCAATCGCAGCGCTGCTCGCCGATCCGCCGTCGCCCGCGGCAGTGCGAACCGGCGCAGCGCGCTTCACCTGGGCGGCGAACACCGCCGCCTTGGTCGATCACCTCAGCCAGTTGGTTTCACTGCGCCGCTGAAATCGCCTGCTTGCCCGCCCAGACCTTCGCTTGTGCATCGCTCAGTTCGACCAGATTGCCCATCACGACGGGCATGTCGACCAAGTGCAGTCCCCAATCCTTCAGCATGCGCGTGCCAACCACGACATCGCCGACGATCGTCTGCGTGCGTTTGTCGGTCGGCTTGGCGTTTACCGACACCGCCAGATAGCTGAACTTGCCGTTGCTGGTGCAGGCGGTGCTGATCAGCCCGGGAACCTTGACGAAGGGCGTGGTCACCGCCGCGGCGTCGGTCGTCCACGGGCCCATCGGCGCGCTCGCCATTCCGGCGCCACGCGCGCCGAGATAGGCGTCGCTCACCGCCGCGCCGCCGCCGAGTGCGGCCGGATTGACGCAGGCTGCGACCATCCCGGGCTGCGCCACGACGCCGAAGCGACTGTTCTCGGGTGGGGGCGAATCGGCACGGAAGCTGACATAGCTGACGACGCAGCCGACATCCTTGGCGGTATGGCAGAGCGGCGTCGCTTTGAGATCGCCGCCGACATCCTTGCCCGCGGGCACCGCGACATTGGTGCCGGGGATGAGCACCGAAATGATGAGTCTCTGCGTCGGCGTCCCCTCGATCGCATCGGCGACGAGCTGCTTGAGGATTCCCGAACCCTGACTGTGGCCAATCAGCACGACGCCGCGGCCGTGATTGTCATAGGCGAGATATTCGTCCCACGCCGCCTTGACGTCGCGATACGCCATCGCGCGGTCGGCAAGGACGGGCTTGCCCAGCAGCAATGCCTGGAGGGCGGTGAGCGTGACCTGGCGGTAGAGCGGCGCGAAGACGCGGCAGTGCGCGGCGAAGCGTCCGGCTTGTGCTGCGGCGACGGTGTTCTCCTCGGGCCCGGCGATCATGTCGCTGTTCGGAGTGCGATCGAGCGAGACGGTCGGATAGACGTAGAAGCAGTCGAACTTGGGGTTGCTGGTCGGCGAAAACTTCTCGGTGCTACGCGAACCATCGGCCTTGATGATCGTCGCGTCCTGATTCGCATCGCACGGATCAACCTTGCCCGGCCGACATAGCCAGTTCTCGGGCTTGCCATAGTCCGGCGAAGCGGCGGGGGCGGCGGCGGGCGGCGTCTGCGCGGCAACGGCGCCCGGCGCAACAAACAGGCTCAAGCCCAGCACGATCGATTTCATGAAACGTCTCCCCCCAACATCTTTGGGCAGGAGGATAGCGCTGCAGCGCCAGCCTTCAAAGCGGATACAGCGCGCCCACGACCCAACGCGTCTCACCGCGCAAAACTGCCCAGGCGCGCGCGGCGGCGCGGCTGTCCATCGCCTCGACGCCAATGCCGAGCGCTTCGCACCCCCGCACGAAGCTCGGGGGCGGGCGCTGCATCGTCGCGCCGGTTCCGAGCAGCAGGAATTCCGGGCGCGGATCGAGCGCAAGCAGCGCGCCGAGCGCTTCGACCGTCAATGCTTCGATCGGCGGCGGCGCCCATTCCTCCGACCCGTCGGGCCAGATCCGCAGCGCGCGGTACACGCCGATGAATTCGCCCGCCTCGACCTTGAAGCCACCGCCCGAAAAGGCGGTGATCACCGGCCCGACGCCGCGCTCGCGCTCGACTCGCATCAGCGTGCCTTGGGCGTTCCGGCAGTTACGGCGGGGACGTCGTCGATCCGCGGATCGGGGCGCAGGCCGAGCGTGATCAGCAGCGACGACGACACGTAGATCGACGAATAGGTTCCGACGAAGATGCCGAGGATCATCGCCGCGGTGAAGCCGCGCAGCACGTGACCGCCGAAAATCAGCAGTGCGAACAGCGCCAACAGGATCGTCAACGAGGTCATCACGGTGCGGGGCAGCGTCTCGTTGACCGAGAGATCGACGATGCTCGACATGTCCATCTTGCGATAGCGGCGCATGTTCTCGCGGATGCGGTCGTCGATCACGATCTTGTCGTTGATCGAATAGCCGATGATCGTGAGCACTGCGGCGACGATGTTGAGGTCGAATTCGTACCAGGTCAGCGCGAAGAAGCCCAAGGTCATCAGCACGTCGTGAACGATTGCGACGACGGTCGAGACGCCGAACTGCCATTCGAAACGGAAGATCGCGAACAGGCCGATCCCGACCACCGCGAGCACGACCGCGAGGATGCCCTTCCAGATCAGTTCGCCGGAGACCTTGCCGCTCACCGCATCCTGCTTGGAGAATTTGGCGTCGGGGAAATCCTTGACGATTGCGGCCTGCACCGTCGCGACGACGCGATCGGTCGCGTCCTTTGCCTGGCTCTTGACCGGCGGGAGCTTGATCGAAATCGTCTTTCCGTCAGTGCCCACGACTTGCAGGCGGGCATCGCCGAGGTTGAGCCGATCGATGGTGGTGCGCAACTTGTCGACCGACGGCGGAGTGGTGAACTTCTCCTCGATCATCAGACCGCCGACGAAATCCACGCCGAGGTTGAGCCCGCGCGCGAAGACAAGGCCGATCGCGGCGAGCGACAGCAGGATGGTCAGCCCGAACGCCCATTTGCGGAGCGAGACGAACGGCAGGTTGGTGTTGTCGGGAACGAGTTTCAGCAGGCGCATGTCACATCCTCGTCATGCCGGCGAACGCTGGCATCTTTTTGGGCGAGGGCGATGCCTGCCGCAGGGAGACCCCAGCTTTCGCTGGGGTGACGGAAAAAGGGGGTCATATGTGGATCTCGGTCGGGCGGTTCTTGCGAATCCACAGCACCACCAGCATCCGCGTGAAGGTCACCGAGGTGAACACCGAGGTGATGATGCCGATCAGCAGCACGACCGCGAAACCCTTCACCGGGCCCGAGCCGAGCATCAGCATGATCAGCCCCGAAATCGCGTGCGTCGCGTTCGCCTCGAAGATCGTCCGGCTCGCTTCCTTGTAGCCCAGTTCGACCGACTGGATCACGCTGCGACCGCGGCGGCGTTCCTCGCGGATACGCTCGTTGATCAGCACGTTGGCGTCGACCGCGGTGCCGATCGTCAGCACGAACCCCGCGATCCCCGGCAGCGTCAGCGTACCGTTGAGCAGCGCGAGCACGCCCATGATGACGACGACGTTGATGACCACGGCATAGTCGGCATAGAAACCGAAGCGGCCATAGGTCGCGATCATGAACAGCACGACGAGGGCGACTGCGATGCCAGAGGCAAGCAGGCCCGCATGGATCGAATCCGCGCCGAGATCGGGACCGACGGTGCGTTCCTCGACGACCTTGAGCGAGATCGGCAGCTTGCCCGAGCTCAGCGCGATCGCGAGATTGTTCGCCGATTCGACGGTGAACGAGCCGTGGATGTACCCCGAGCCGCCGAGGATCGGGGTGTCGATCTTCGGCGCTGAGATAACCTTGTCATCGACGATCACCGCGAAGCGGCGGCCGCCATTTTCCTGCGTCACGCGCGCAAACTTCTTGCCGCCCTCGCTATTGAAACCGAAGTTGACGATCGGCTCATTGGTGTCTTGCGCGAAGCCCTGGCTTGCGGTCAGCAACTGGTCGCCGGTGAGGATCGCCTGGCGCTTGACCAGGATCTGCGCGCCGGGGCCGGCCTCGGAATAGGGGAGTGCCTGGCTGCCCGCGGGCACGATGCCGCCGGGCACGTACGGCGTGTCGTCGACCATCTTGAATTCGAGCTTGGCGGTCTTGCCGAGCAGTTCGCGCAGCGCCTTGGGGTCCTTCAGACCCGGCACCTGGACGACGATACGGTCGTTGCCCTGGCGGACGATCGTCGGCTCCTTGGTGCCGAGTTTGTCGATGCGCGTGCGTACGACGTCAGTCGCGGTCGCCATCGCGGTGTTGATCGCCGCGGCGATGCCCGCCTGTGTCGGCGTCATCACGACGCGCGACGAGTCGACCACCTGCAAGTCCCAGTCGCGCTGGCCGGTGTATCCGACGCCGCCGGTGAGCTTGTTGAGCCGCTCGCGCGCGGCATCGAGCTGCGTCACGTCGCGCAGCAGGAAGCTGAGCTTGCCGCCGTCGGTCGCGATGTCGCCGATCGAGATCGGCGGGCCCTTCGCCATTTCGGTGACGATCTGCTCGCGCATCGCCTCGAGCCGGTTCTTGACCAGTTCGTCGGTGTCGGCCTCGATCAGCATGTAGCTGCCGCCGGCGAGATCGAGCCCGAGATTGACCTTGGGGTGCGGAAAGGCGCCCCATTTCGACGTGACCGAATCAGGCAGGAAACTCGGGATCGCCAGCGCCATCAGGCAGGCGAGGAACCCGAGGATCGAGACGACCTTCCAGCGCGGGAAATCGAGCATCGGATCAGTCGTTCGCGGGCTTGGAGCCGAGCGGCGTCACGTCGGCGAGCGTCGACTTGACGACCCGGATCTTGATCGAAGGGGCGATTTCGACTTCGACGAACGCGTCCTCGACCTTGGTCACCTTGCCGAGCACGCCACCGGCCGTGACGACCGAATCGCCCTTCTTGACCGCGCCGATCGTGGCTGCCTGGTCACGCGCGCGCTTTTGCTGCGGGCGCAGGATCAGGAAGTAGAAGACGACGAAGACGAGCAGCAACGGCGCGAACTGGATGATCATCGCGAGGAAACCATCGGGGCCTGCGGCAGTGGCGCCGGCGGTCTGGGCAAAGGCTGGGGTGGCGAACATGGGCTACCTTGGTAAGACTGGACCCGCCTGCGCTTCGACACGCGGGATCGCGCACCCTTTCGGGCACGCCACAAGCCCGCCGCGCTATCAGGTACGCTCCGCCCGCGCAACGCTAACTCGCCGACACCGCGTGCTCCGGGGGGCGGCAAAGGGCGACGTCAGGCCCGCGCGCCGATCCCACGCGACGGGTTGATCGCGCGGCGAAAGATCGTACCATTTCGGCTCTTCTTGTTGAGTAGCGAAGCCCGCGATGAAATCTCTCCTGACCTTAGCGCTCTTTCTGCTGGCGGTACCGAGCGTGGCCGCCGCCGATAGCGGGCGCGAGACGCTGATCCAGACCGCCTTTGTCGTGCGCGATCGCGGCGCGGCGCTGTCGCAACTCGCCAGCGTCGAGGCGGCGGCCGCGTCGGCGCTCGCGAAGACGCCGGGCGACAGCGAAGCGTTGCTGTCGCGCGCAATGGCGACGAGCTATCGCGCCAAGCTGACGCACAGCCGGACCGAAGCGCTCTCCGCCAAAGCGCAATTCGAAGCGCTGGTGGCGAAGAATCCTCGCGATCCCGAAGCGCTTGCGGCGCTCGGCGCGTGGCATCTGAGCGCGGTCAAGGCGCTCGGTGCGATGGTCGCGCGCGGCGGGCTCGGCGCGCGCAAGGCGGTGGGGCTCGCGGTGATCGACCGCGCGCTCGCGGCGGGCGGGGACCGCGCGCTGTTCCCCGGGATCGCCGGGATGCTGCGGCTTGCGATCGATCCCGGCGATGCGCGCGGCATGGCGCTGATCGGGCAGGCGGTGCATGCCTCGGCCGCCACGACGATCGACCGGCTGATGCAACGCCGCGCGGCGCAGCTCGAACTGGTGCTCAAGGGCGGCGATGCCAAGCTGATCCAGGCGCTCGCCAATCGCTTGCTCCCGCTTGGCCAATTTGGTTGAGCCGTACCGCCAATTTTGCGAAGTGGCTTGCATCCAGACGCAGGTCAGCCTAGACGCGCCTCCCTCGGTCGGGGCGTAGCGCAGCCTGGTAGCGCATCACACTGGGGGTGTGGGGGTCGCAGGTTCGAATCCTGTCGCCCCGACCAGAGATTTCCCCCCTTAGCGGTCATGCCGAACGCCTTGACGCGGACCTTCCGCCGTCTGAGAGCCTCATCATGACCCTTTCTCCCGCGTCTGTCCTGCTGCCCGATCGGACGGGGCTGTCCGACGAGATCGCCTATCTGCGTGCGGCCTATCCTGCGGCGAAGTGGCAAAGCCATCGCAATTATGGCGAGCTGACCGCGTTTTGGCTGCACGTCCATGCCAGCCTGCGCGAACAGGCGGCGCGACTCGACGGCATGACCGCGAGCTTTCGCGAGGGCAGCATGGCGGTCGGTGCGTTTCAGGCTGCGGTCGTTCCGGGGCTCAATCACTTCCTGCACCATTTGAGCGGACATCACGGAATCGAAGACCAGGCCTATTTCCCCAAATTCCGTGCGCTCGATCCGCGCATGGCGGCGGGGTTCGATGTGCTCGAGAGCGACCATGGGATCATCCATGCCGGGCTCGAGGCGACGCTCGACGCTGCACGCACGATGCTGCGCGCATTCGGCATGCCGGGCGATTCTCGCCCCGCAGTCGATGCCTATGCCGGCACGAGCCACATCCTGTTCGCGCAACTCATCCGGCATCTGGCCGACGAAGAAGAAATCGTCATTCCCGCAATGCTCGAACACGGCGAACGCCGCGTCAGCTGAGCTGTGGCGATAGCGGTTCCTTAACCGCGCGATGGCTATCCCGCGAAATGACCGAGTTGGATCACGCCTTCGGCGCCGTCGCCGGAACCGACGAAGCGCGCCGCCTTGCAATGCTCGATGGCCTGGACATGCTCGACACGCCCCCCGAGGCGGAATTCGAAACGATCATCGCCTGTGCGCAGCGATTGCTCGGCACCAAGATCGCCTTGCTGTCGCTGGTCGGCGAGGATCGCCAATGGTTCAAGGCGAAGCGCGGGCTCGAGGCGAGCGAGACGCCGCGCACGCAGTCGTTCTGCGCGCATGCGATCCGCGACGACGGCTTGCTGGTTGTGCCCGATGCGACACTCGATCCGCGTTTTGCCGACAATCCGCTGGTGCTCGGGGAGCCGCACATCCGCTTCTATGCCGGCGTGCCGATCCGCGCGACCGATCCCGCGATGCCCGAGCGCAGCTATCCGATGGGCACGGTGTGCGTCATCGATGATCAGCCACGCACGCTCAGGCCCGACGAAGCGACCGTGCTGTGCGAGCTCGGGCATCTGGCCGAATCGCTGCTTTCCGCGCGTGCGCTCGCCGCGCGCGCGAGCATCCTTGCGCAGGAGCGCGGCGCGGCGATGCAGCGGCTCGACATCACGCATCGCCAGTTCCGACAGGCTGAGCGGATGGCCAATATCGGATCGTGGCGGCTGACGCTCGACGACAATCGCACCGAATGGTCCGATCAGATCTATGCGATCCACGGCATGGCGCTGGGGGTGAAGCCCGGTCTCGAAGAGGCGCTCGCTTTCTATCCGCCAGCGGCGCGGAGCCAAGTGGTCGATGCGCTGGGGCGCACGATCGAGACCGGCGTTCCCTTTTCGGTCGAGACCGATTTCGTGACCGCGCAGGGCGCCATTCGCCGGATCTGCTCGATGGGCGAGCTCGAATTGCGCGACGGCAAGGCAGTCGCGGTGATCGGCGTGATGCAGGACATCACGATTCGCTATCGGATGGAGCAGCAATTGCGCCACAGCGCGCGGCGCGACGATCTCACCGGCCTCGCCAATCGCGCCTATTTCAACGAGACGCTCGACGAGGCACTGGCGACGGCGCGGCGGCAAGACACGCGACTCGCGCTCGCGCTGATCGACCTCGACCATTTCAAGACGATCAACGACACGCAGGGGCATCTCGCAGGCGATGCGGTGTTACGGCAAGTCGCGACGTGCCTTGGCGCCGAATATCTCGAAGGGACCTTTGCGGCACGGCTCGGCGGTGATGAATTCGTCCTGCTGATCACGCGCGACACCGCATTGCAGGATCTCACCGGGCTGCTCGACCGGCTGGCGCGCGACTTGGGCCGGCTCGGCGGCATGGGTGAGGACGGGCAGACGGTGTCGGCGACGATCGGCGCGGCATGGCTCGACCGCGAGGTGCGCGACCGCAGCGACTTGCTCCACCACGCCGATATCGCGCTGTACGAAGCCAAGCGCGCACGCCGCGGGACGGTGAGCGTCTATCGGCGCTCCGCGGGATAGCCGCGTACGTACGGCAAAGGGATGGTGGCAGGACGGCGCAATCGCCTAAGGAAGCATTACACCGCGCCGCCAGGAGAGTTTCGATGAACGCCATTTGCTGTGCCGCACGGCGCGCGCCACAGGGCTGAGCGGTGGCAAAGAAGCGCTACCTCACCGCGACGTTGCCCGACGGCTATGTCAAGACGATCGGGCCGACGAGCACGGCGTTCACGCATTATTGGCGGATCGTCGCGCTGCTCGCCAACGGCAAGAGCGAGGTGTTCTGGGGCCATACCAAGTCGCTTGCCGAGGCCAAGCGCAAGAAGTCGGCGCTCGCGGAGGCAGCGGCACAGCGCGGCTGGAAAAGCCATGTCTTCGAGATTGCCGAACTGGTCGAAACCCAGCCCTGACGCGCGACCCGCGTTATGCCTCGGGCGGGGTGCGCCAGCGGCGCGCGAGCGCGCGCGGAACGGTCGCGATCATCAGCAGCGCCGACAGCACCAGCGCGGTGCCGATAACCTTTGGAAAGGTCGCGTGCGAGCGTGCGATCAGGATCAGCCCGAGGATCGCGCCCGCTGCACCCGCCAGCCGAGTGCCGGTGATCAGGAAATAGCGATTGCGCGCGGTGGTGTCGGCGTCGGTCATGCGATCGGTTCCTGCATCAGCCGCGGCAACGCGGGCACGACGTCGGCAACGGCGTGTGCGCCGGCAGCGGTCAGCTCGCCGACCGGATGATAGCCCCAGGCCACGCCGAGCGCGCGCACACCGGCGGCGCGCGCCATCAGCATGTCGAAGCTCGTATCGCCGATCATCACCGTCGTCGCCGGGACCGCGCCGGCATCGGCCATCGCGGTCGCGATCATCGAGGGGTGCGGCTTCGAGGGATGGCGATCGGCGGTCTGCAGCGTGACGAAGCGCGCGGCGATGCCGTGATGCGCGAGGATATGCGCGAGACCACGGTCGGACTTTCCCGTCGCGACGCCGAGCACCCAGCCGTCGGCCGCGAGGCTGTCGAGCACGTCGACGATCCCCTCGTACAGCGGCTCCTCGGCCATCGCGCCCGAGGTCCGCAGCCGGAAGAAGGCATCCTTGTAATCCTGCGCGAGGCTGCGGTGCAGCGCGTCGCCGCCCGTCGGCAGCAGCATCCGCATCGCCTCGACCAGGCTCAGCCCGACGATCCGGCGAATCGCCGCGCGCGGTGGCGCCTCGATCCGCGCGATCGAAAACGCTTCTTCGACCGAGCGGCAGATATTGTCCTGGCTGTCGACCAGCGTGCCGTCGCAATCGAACAGCGCGAGGCGGTTGGGGGTAGAGGTCTGCATCGTGCTCATGCGTTGCGCATCCAATAAGCGATCCCGCGCCGTCCGGCCGCCTCGACGCCGTCCGCCGCCGAGAGCCGCGCCGCGTCGGGCTTGTTCTGCCCGAGCTTGCGCGTGCCGCGCCAGCCTTGCACCTCGAGCGTGAAGCCGACGATCCCGCGCGTCATCTGGTCGAACACGGAAGGGGTCATCTTCGCGCGCGTCCAGGCGGGCTTGGGTGCGAGCCGTGCTTCCTGTTCGGCCGAGAGCTGGTCGAGCTGGCTGACCAGCCCCGCTTGATCCATCCGCCGCATCCGCCCCTCGAGCTCGACCGCGACGTAGTTCCACGTCGGCACTTGCTCGTTGCCGAGATCGTACCAGTCGGGGCTGATATAGCCGTCAGGCCCTTGCGCGACGAACAGTCCCGTCGCGCCATCGAGATGCTTGGTGATGCCATTGCCGCGCGAAACATGCAGCGCGAGCGTGGTCTCATCGCGCCACACCACCGGCAGATGCACCACGCGTGGCCCGTCGGGCGTCGCGGCGAACAGCGTGCCGAATCCGAGCTCGCGCACCAGATCGCGCATCTCCGCGCGGTCTTCCCAGCGAAAGGTCGAATCGGGATGCATCAGCCGCGCGCGACGCTCAGGTCGCTGCGCCGCGCCGGCGGCGTTCGCCCTTGCGGTCCTTGCGCATCGTCTTGTTGTGCTGGCGCGCCTGCTGCTTCTTGACCGCGCGGCTCGGGGGTGGCGGCTCCTCGAGCGGCATCGTGTTGCCGAGCATCTCGTCGAAGCCCAATTGCTTGAGGCTCTCGGCGAAATGCGTCGGCAGCTCGGCCTGCACGTCGATCTGCCCGCCATCGGGGTGATCGATCCGGATCCGCCGCGAATGCAGATGCATCTTGCGGCTGATGTTGCCGGTCAGGAACGCGGCCTGACCGCCATATTTGCCGTCGCCGACGATCGGGTGGCCGATCGCCGCGAGATGGACGCGGAGCTGGTGCGTGCGCCCGGTATAGGGAATCAGCTCGACCCACGCGGTGGTCGTGCCCGCCATCTCGATCACGCGGTAGCGCGTGCGGGCAGGGCTGCCTTCCTTCTCGTCGACGTGCATCTTCTCGCCGCCCGAGCCGGGCTGCTTGCCGATCGGCAGCTCGATCGTGCCGTCCTCGATCGAGGGGACGCCGACGACGAGCGCCCAATAGGTCTTCCGCGCGGTGCGCGACGAGAAGGACTTCGACAGGAACCCAGCGGCACGCGCGGTGCGTGCGATGACGAGCGCGCCCGACGTATCCTTGTCGAGCCGGTGGACGAGCTTGGGACGACCCTCGAGATCGTCCTGCAGCGCGTCGAGCAGGCCGTCGACATGCTCGATCGTCTTGGTCCCGCCCTGCGTGGCGAGGCCGGGCGGCTTGTTGAGCACGATCACCTGCGCGTCGCGGTGGATGACCATTTCGCGCGCGAAGGTCATCTCGTCGTCGCTCAGCGGCGGGCGCTCGCGCTTGACGGGGGCGTCGACGCGAACCGGCTCGGCCGGGGGAACGCGGATCGACTGGCCGGCGACGATGTGATCGCCGGGCTTGGCGCGCGCGCCGTCGACGCGCAGCTGGCCGGTGCGCGCCCATTTGGCGACGGTCGTGAAGCTCGTGTCGGGCAGATGCCGCTTGAACCAGCGATCGAGCCGGATGCCATCATCGTCGGCGCCGACGTTGAACTGGCGGACGTCCGATGTCGCCTTGCTCGGCTTGGGCGTGTCGATGCTCATGCCGCCACCCGCGTGAGCGAGAGGCCGAGGAACAGCGCAACGATCGCGCCGACGACCGAGAGCAGTGTATAGCCGAGCGCGGTCGCGAGATCGCCGCGTTCGATCAGCGATACGACGTCGAGCGAGAAGGACGAGAAGGTGGTGAAGCCGCCGAGCACGCCGACGCCGAGCAGCAGGCGCCAGTTCTCGCCCGCACTGTGGCGGGCGAGGATGCCGACGAGCAGCCCCATCGCGAAGCCGCCGACCAAATTCACGGTCAGCGTGCCAAAGGGATAATCGGGGCCGAAGCGCGCGAGCGTGGCGCGGCCGACGAGGAAACGCGCAGCGGAACCGAGCGCGCCGCCCGCCATGACGAGGATGAGATGATACATGGTGCGTGCGTTAGCGCGAATCGCACGCAATGAGAACCTCGCGTGCAACGGTGGCGGTTTGCCTGGCCTTCGGCGTCAGCAGCGCGGGCCGCTAGCGTCCGTTATTGGCCACCATATCGACATCGGTCCCGCCATCGCGGCGGCTGGTGAGGAAGAGCACATACGCCCCGCCATCGCGCTGCCGCGTCCCACCAAGCGTGTGCTCGGCGCCGTCGGACTGATGATCGGCACTGAAACCGGCATTGGTGACGCGGGTATAGTACCAGTCGATCACCGTCTTGAGCGAGGCGTTCGTCGCAAAGCTGACCGCGCGCAGATGGCACGCTGCGGTATCGGCGCCAGCCGCCTCGACGACGCGTGCGCCGGGATAGAGCGGCACGTCGCCGGGCACACGGTCGGCCCAGGCCGCCGAATAGCGCATCGACCCGGCGCATGCGCTGGTGCGCTTATCGGTTTGATTCGCGGCCAATGCGCCGAGCGTGAGCGAATTGCGCGCCGCCTGGCAGTTCGGGCAGTCCTTCGACGCCGGCGCGGGGGCTTGCTTGGCGCGCTGGCTGACCGCGCTGCCTTGGGTGCCAGCCGCGCCACCGGCGGTCTGGGCGATCGTGACGGGCGGCACGCCGCCCGAATAGGGTTGCGCCGGGGGCCGGACGGTGTTCGCGTTCGATTGCTGCGCGAGCGACGGGTCGACCATGATCTGATCGTGCAGCGCCGACGTCATCGCCGGGTCGCTGCTATTGGGCGCGCCGGTGCCGGCATCGACCAATTCGTTGTCGAGCGTGTCGAGATCGCGCTCGCCATCGCGCTTGCCGCACGCCATCAACGCCAGCGGTAGCACCAGAACGCTCAAAAAGACCCGCTTACGACTCATCGACGTGACGCTCCACACCCACTGCACCCTTTGGACCGGCTGCAGTTAATAATTGATTGGGCATAGCATACCCGTTTGCGGCGCGCTTGCGCAGGCAGCTTATCTTGGTTCATGGTCCGGATATGGGACTCATCGTCAATCTGATTTCGATCTTGGCCGGACTCGTCGCCTTGCCGGTGGCGCTGGTCGGCCTGGTGCCGTTCTTCGGCCTCGCCAATTATCTGGCGATCCCGATCGCCATTGTCGGCGCGGCGCTCGGGATGCTGTCGGGCTATCGCTCGGGCCGCAATTTCAACCTGTTCGTGCTGATCGTCGCGGTGATCCGTCTCGTCCTTGGCGGCGGCGTGATCTGACAGCAAAAGGCCCGACGCTTTCGCGCCGGGCCCTGTGTTTAAGTAGGTGTCGCGCTTAGCGGCACTGCACCTGGCCGCGATCGACCGACTGGCCGAGCAGCGCGCCTGCGCCGCCACCGATCAACGTACCCAGCGTGCGCGATCCACCGCTCGCGAGCGAGTTGCCGAGCAGGCCGCCGGCGAGACCGCCGATGATCAGGCCGGTCGTGCCGTCGCTGCGGCGGCAGTAATAGCGGTTGTCGCCACCGCGATAGATGCGGTCGTTGCGACCGAGCCGGCGCGGCTGATAATAGCTGCCGTCGCGATAGTAACGGTCGGCCAGATAGGTCCGCTGGCCCGGCTCGTAGCGATTATAGTCGTAGCTGCGATACTGCTGCCAATTGCGCTGGCGCGCATCCTGGCGGCGGTCCTGACGCCAATCCTGACGTGCGTCCTGGCGATACTCGCGGCGGTCATCGCGGCGGTCGGCCCGCTCGTCACGGCGATCGTCGCGACGGTCGGCTCGGTCATCGCGGCGCTGGTCCTGGCGGTCGCCGCGATAGTCTTGCGCGGTCGCGGGGATCGCCGAAAGCGAGGTCGCGGCCATTACGGCGGCGAGAAGAAACTTGCGCATGTCGAATGCTCCTTGAGACAATCCGTGCTGGATTGCAGGTAGAACCGTCGGCATGCCTGGAGGTTGCGTGAACGGGAAACTACGGCCCGTTCACGCCCCCGCAAGAGATCAGGCGTTGAGACTGTGGGTCAGCGTCACTTCGGCGTTGAGCACTTTCGAAACCGGGCAATTCTGCTTTGCATCGAGCGCGATCGTCTCGAATTGCTCGGGCGAGATACCCGCGACGCTCGCCTTGAGATCGAGCGCCGATTTGGTGATGGTGAAGCCGTCGCCGTCCTTGTCGATCGTGACCTTCGCGGTCGTCTCGAGCTTGCCGTCGGTGAACCCGGCACCGGCGAGCGCGAAGCTCAGCGCCATCGTGAAGCAGCTCGCATGCGCGGCGGCGATCAGTTCCTCGGGGTTGGTGCCCGCGCCCTCTTCGAAGCGGCTGTTGAAGCCGTACTGCGTGTCGAACAGCACGCCCGATTGCGTCGAGACATGGCCTTTACCATCCTTGCCAAGGCCATCATAGCTGGCCGATCCGCTGCGAGTCGTCATGGGGTATTCTCCAAAAGATAAGGCGCGGACCGTTGCCGATCCGCGCCTGTGGTATACGCCGTATGGGGCTGGTTAGTTGCAGCGGCGGTCCGCGGTGCTGGCGCGATCGAGCGCGCGGCCACCGAAGGCGCCGGCCACGCCACCGAGCACGGTGCCGAGCGTCTTGTCGCCGCGCCCCGCGATCGAATTGCCGAGCAGCGCGCCGCCGACGCCGCCGACCAGCAGGCCGGTCGTGCCGTCCGAGTGGCGGCAATAGCGACGACCGTCGCGGCCCTCATAGACGCGCGGCTGATAGTGATGGCGGTGGTCCCGCGCTTCGGCGTGCGTCGCGGGGGCGACCATCGTTGCGGGGATAGTGACGGCTGCCGCGCTGAGTGCGAGGATCAAGGTGCGCATTGGTAAAACTCCCGTGGAATGCATTTTGCTCTGGATGAAGTCCAAAGCGGTAACGATGGGCGTTTTAGTCAGGTTGCATGAACCTGAAACAACCTCGCGTTCAGAAAGTCGAAGCGCCGCGATAAAGCCGAGAATGACGAGGCGGATATGTTCACGCTTTCCGCACTATTCACAGCGCGGCGATAGCATTTGCGGCCTTGGTGCAACTCGCAAGTCGTGAGGGCATCTCGACTGTCGGCGAGCGACGGCGCGGCCGGAAACAGGAGCGGCATCAGGCGCTTATGTCGCGACGTCAGCCTAGGTGCTCGCGGGAAACCAGGCCGGTGTCGCGACGAAGGCATCGGGCGGAAGGGCAGGCGCCTCCCCTGGGGTTTACGGCCGCGAGAAAAGATATCGCAAGCGTGGCGTGCGATTCAGCTTGAGCGTCGTGCTGGCCACCGGGATGTCGGGCGCCACGGTTCGCACGAGCCGACCCGCGCCTGGCGACCGAACGCAAGACCTGGCGTCGCTTGGCGGCGCAGGGGGCGCGAGCCGCCGAAACCGGATGGCGCGGGTAGGGTTGCCAGCAACCCGCCAAGCGGATCGAGGCCCGGCGACAGGGGGCGGCAGCACTGCCGGCCCCTTTTTGTCGAAGATCCGCGACGCAGAGACGGCGGCTTAGCGGGGCTCGGCCGCCAGAATGTCGCGCGCGCGCGCGCAATCGGAATCCATCTGCGTCGTCAGCGCCTCGAGCGTGTCGAATTTCGCTTCGGGGCGCAGATACTCGATCAGCTCGACTTCGATCTGCTGGCCATACAGGTCTTCGGAAAAATCGAAGAAATACGGCTCGAGCAATTCCTTGGGCGGATCGAAGCTCGGCCGGATCCCGAGGTTCGCCGCACCGTCGAGCACACGCCCATCGGCGAGCCGCCCGCGCACTGCATAAATGCCGTACGCCGGCCGGAGATATTTCCCCATGTCGAGATTGGCGGTGGGATAGCCGATCGTCCGACCGAGCTTGTCACCATGCTGCACCGTTCCCGCCACCGTGAAGGGGCGCGTCAGCAGCTTGGCCGCGCCGCGCGGGTCCCCCGCCTTGAGCAAGTCGCGGATCCGGCTCGATGAGACGGCAACACCGTCGAGGGTCACTGCGCCGACCGTCTCGACCGCAAAGCCGTGCTCGATGCCAAGCGTGGCGAGCACCGCGACATTGCCGCTCTTGGCCTTGCCGAAGGTGAAATCGGCGCCCGTCACCACGCCGCCGACCCCGAGCTTGTGGATCAGCCGATCGGTGACGAATTCGCGCGCGGTCAACGCGGCGAGCGCTGCGTCGAACTGGAAGACGACCATCGCATCGGCACCCGCCGCAGCGAACAGCCGCTCGCGCTGGTCGAGCGTGGTCAGGCGGAAGGGGGCGTTGTCGGGCTGGAAATGCCGTACGGGATGCGGATCGAACGTCGCGACCAGTGCGGGCCGCCCCTCGGCGCGCGCGCGCGCGACGGCAAGCCCGACCACAGCCTGATGCCCCAGGTGAAATCCATCGAAATTCCCGAGCGCGACGATGCCAGCGCGCATCGCCGCCGGAACCGTCGAGCCGCCGTCGAGCCGCTTCATGGCGTCGGCTATACGGTCGGCTTCGCGCGCGCGCTAGGGGGCGGGCGCGATCCCGGCGCGGAGCACGCGCAGCACGTTGCCGCCCATCACCTTGGCCACATCGGCGTCGCTGAAACCGCGGTCGATCAGCGCTTGCGTGACGGCGGCAAGCTGGCTCGCATCGAACCCCGTCGTCACCGCGCCGTCGAAGTCGGAGCCGAGCCCGACATGGTCGATCCCGGCCACGTCGCGGACATGCGCGATCGCGGCGGCGGCCGCGGCGGGTTTGGTCGAGCAGATCGCGGCGTCCCAGTAGCCGATGCCGATCACCCCGCCAGTGCGCGCGATGCCGCGGATCTCGTCGTCGGTCAGGTTGCGGTTGACCTTGCACGTCGCCTGGACCCCGCCATGGCTCGCGACGATCGGGCGGCGCGCCATACCGATCACCTCGGCGATCGTGGCGTGGCTCGAATGTGCGACGTCTACGATCATGCCGATCGCTTCCATCCGCCGCACCACCCGCCGTCCGAGCGGGGTAAGCCCGCGCTTCGCCTCGCCGTGCATCGAACCCGAGACTTCGGTGTCGAAGAAATGCGCAAGGCCCGCCATGCGGAACCCGGCGGCGTGGAGCGTCTCGAGATTGGCGAGCTTGCCTTCGAGATCCTGCAACCCCTCGATCGACAGCAGGCCGCCGACGACCTTCTGCCCGCGCGCACGGTCGGCGAGGAGGCGATCGAGCTCGGCGCGGGTGCGGATCACGCGCAGCTGGCCGTTCGAGGCGGCGGCATAGCGATCGAGCTTCTGCGCGTGCCACAGCGAGCGCTCGAGCAGCGAGCTCCAGGTTCGCGGCGGCTGGAGATCGGCGATCGCGAGTGCGGTGATATTGTCGCTGTCGGCGCGGTTCGAATCGTAATTCTGGTGTCTCGGCGTCTTGGTCACCGACGAGAAGATCTGCAGCGCGTAATTGCCCGCGAGCAAACGCGGCAGGTCGATCTGTCCACGGTCGGCGCGGGCGAGCAGGCTGCGCTGCCACAGCAGCGTATCGGCGTGCATGTCGGCGATCTGCAGCGTGGCGTGCAGCGCGCGGGCGCGCGGGCTGATGGCGAGCGCGACGGGTTCGACCTTGTTCATCGATCGCTCGACGATCCCGGGGGCGAGCGCGAAGAAGGCGATCAGGCCCAGCACGATGAGCACCGCTACCCCAGCCAGCACCTTGCGCATCTCGCTCTCCCCGTCGTGCCGGCTTTCTCGGGCAGGGTCTGCCGCGTTCGGTCAGCGCGGGGTATGCGGGATCGTCGGCGCGGCGACAAGCCGCTGGCGGTCACCGCCTGCTGAGCGTCACGAAGGTATAGGCTGGACGCGCGCCGTCGGCCGGATGCTGCTCGCGAGCCCGCTCGTGCCAGCCGTCTAAGGGCGGCACGACGGCATCGCCGGGCGGGCTCACATGCACCTCGGTCAGCTCGATGGCCTCGGCGCGGGGCAGCAGCAGCGCGAAAATCTCGGCACCTCCGATCACTGCAATATCGCCATCGCCCGCCAGCGCGAGCGCTTCGTCGACCGAATGCGCAACCTCTGCGCCAGCCGCAGCCCAAAGCGGGTCGCGCGTCAGCACGATATGGCGGCGGCCGGGCAGGGGCGACGGGAAGCTCTCGAAGGTCTTGCGCCCCATCAGCATCGGCTTGCCCATCGTCAGCGCCTTGAAGCGCTTGAGGTCTGCGGGCAGGTGCCACGGCAGTTTGCCGTCAACACCAATGACGCCATTGTCGGCGCGCGCGAGGTACAGCGTGATCATGCCACCGTCATGCCCGCACGCGCCGCGATTGGCGAGGGGTCAGTCTGGAGCGTGATCCTTGACCCACGTCTTGGGATCCTTGTCGACCGCTTTGACCCCGGTCAGATGCTCGGCCTCGAAGGTCGCGAATTTGACGCCGAGATCGTGGCGCTCCTGCAGCGTCGCATTGAGGCGGAAGTCCGTCAGGCCCTGGCGTTCTTCCTCCGCCATATGGTCGCTGTTGGCCTTGTTGCATTCGCCGAGCGCCTCGAACCACGCCGTGCTGCCGACCTTCTCCTTGTCGACCGCGGCGGCGGTGTCGCGGATGTCGTTATGATCCTCGATCGCGTCCTCGGTCTCCTCGGCGGCCGAATCGGCATCGTTGCCGCCTTCGCCGATTTGCATCAGGCGCGGATAGAAGAAGCGCTCCTCGGCCTCGGCATGCGAATCGAGCAATGCGTGGAGGCGGTTCCACAGCGCCGACAGTGCGGTCGTGTCCGTGGGATCGATCTGTTCGATCTGCGCGAACAGCGCGCGCTGCTGGCCGTGTTCGTCGAGGATGAGTTGCGTGATGTCCATGATCGGCCCCTGCGTGAATTGCAGGAGCTAAGCGCGCATCGCGCCGCGCGGTTCCGTGTCAAACCGCGACGGGCGCCTTGATATGGGGCTGCGCGACGTAATCGTGGAGCGCGAAATCCTCATAGGCATAGCCGTCGATCGCGTCCGCCTTGCGTAGGATCTCGAGCCGCGGCGGCGGCCCCGGCGTGCGCGACAGCTGTTCGCGCGCCTGGTCGAGATGGTTCGAATACAGGTGGCAATCGCCCCCGGTCCAGATGAACTCGCCGGGCTCGAGCCCGCATTGCTGCGCGAGCAGCATCGTCAGCAGCGCATAGCTCGCGATGTTGAAGGGCACGCCGAGAAAGATGTCGGCGCTGCGCTGGTAGAGCTGGAGCGAGAGCTTGCCGTTCGCGACATGCGTCTGGAACAGGCAATGACACGGCGCGAGCGCCATCGCGTGGAGATCGCCCGGGTTCCACGCGCTGACGATCTGGCGGCGCGAGGCGGGGTTGGTCTTGATCTGCTCGATCAGCTCGGCGATCTGGTCGATGTGGCGGCCGTCCGCCGTCTCCCAGTCGCGCCATTGCTTGCCGTACACCGGGCCGAGATCGCCCTTCTCGTCGGCCCATTCGTCCCAGATGCTGACTTTCCGCTCGCGCAGCCAGTCGACATTGGTGTCGCCGCGCAGGAACCACAGCAACTCGATCACGATCGAGCGCAGATGCAGCTTCTTGGTGGTGAGCAGCGGGAAGCCAGCGGCCAGATCAAAACGCATCTGGTGGCCGAAGACGGAGAGCGTCCCCGTGCCGGTGCGGTCCATCTGGGGGGTGCCGTGATCGAGCACGCGGCGCATCAGGTCGAGATAGGCTTGCATGGCCGGGGGTCTAGCGCGCCCGTGCCGCGACGCCAACCGTTGCCGTTTCGGAGACGCTTTGTGTGGCGCCGTGCTGCGCCGCTGCGCAGAGCGCGGCATGGGGACGGGGCTTTTCGAGGAGCGCGCGAATCGCGGCGCTTGCGCGGCGCTCGATCTGCCCGACGCCGTCCTCGCGCGCTTCCTGCCGATCGCGACCGCCGCGCAGGAGGTCGCGGCGTTTGGCTATTTCGATCCGGAATGGCGGCTTCTCGCGATGCGACACCTTCCGCCGCGCCAGGTCGATGCGGTGACGATCCCGTTTCGCACGATCGTCGCCGATGCGCTCGCGTCCGACTGCGCGCTGGTGGTGATGGCGCACAACCATCCGAGCGGCGATCCGACGCCGAGCGCCGCCGATTACAGGCTCACGCGCCGGATCGCGCAGGCGTTGCAGTTCATCGACGTGGCGCTGTTCGACCATCTCGTGATCGCAGCGCACGGCTATCGCAGTTTTCGCGCGCGCGGGCTGCTATGAGCGGGCGTGGAGCCGGCACGCCTTGATCGCGCTCGGCTCTGGGCGCGGGCCCGTCGCGCGGAAGGCGGCGAGATAGCCGCCCGCCGACGGCATGTCATAGGTCGCGACTTCGCTATAGCCGACCGCGGCGAACTCGCATTTGAGCAAGGCGGGCGGGGTGCCGTGATTCTGCGTCGGGCGATCGGCGTCGACGACGATCGCGAGGCCACCGGGCTTGAGCGACGGGCGCATCCGCCACAGGAATTCGTAGGGCTGCTCGATCTCGTGATACATATGGACCATCAGGATCCGATCGAAGCTGGCGGCCGGCAGCCGCGGATCGTTCGGCGCGCCGAGCCGGACGCTGACCGTTTCGAGATGCTCGCGCGCCACCCGCAGCGCGAGCGCATCGCGGACGTCAGCGACGATGTCCTCGGCGAGCACACGGCCTTCCTCGCCGACGCGGTTGGCGAGGCGGATCGTGTAATAGCCTTCGCCCGCGCCGATATCGGCGACGGTCATGCCGGGCTTGATCCCGGCCTTGGCCATCACTTCGCCCGCTTCATTGAGCCGGTCGCGATTCTCCTCGGTCGACCAGCGCGCCGAGACGATCGCGGCGACCGGTCGATCGGCGGCGGGGAAGGGGCCGACCTTCGGGCTGCGATCGGGCACCGTCGCCGAACCGCCGTCGCACGCGGCGAGCGCAAGCAGCGCCACGCCGACCAGAGCGGCCTTCCCCCGTCTCGCCGGGGACGAAGAGACGAGGGAAGCGCGCATTATTCGACGTCCTCGACCTCGACCGTCTCACCGGTCACGCGCTGCGATAGCGCCGCCGCCATGAACGCTTCGAGATCGCCGTCGAGCACGTCCGACGGGCTCGACGAGGTCACGCCAGTGCGCAGATCCTTCACCATCTGATACGGCTGAAGCACGTAGGAGCGGATCTGGTGGCCCCAGCCAATGTCGGTCTTGCCGGCATTCTCGGCATTGGCCGCGGCTTCGCGGATCGCCAGCTCGCGTTCGTAGAGTCGCGCGCGGAGCTGGTTGTACGCTTCGGCCTTGTTCTTGTGCTGGCTGCGCTGGTTCTGGCACTGCACGACGATGCCGGTCGGGATGTGCGTGATGCGCACCGCCGAATCGGTCGTGTTGATGTGCTGCCCGCCGGCACCCGACGCACGATAGGTGTCGATGCGCAGGTCGCTCTCGTTATATTCGACCTCGATATTGTCGTCGACGACCGGATAGACCCACACGCTCGCAAACGAGGTGTGGCGGCGCGCGGCGCTGTCGTACGGGCTGATGCGGACGAGGCGGTGGACGCCGCTCTCGGTCTTGGCATAGCCATAGGCATTCTCGCCCTTGAGCAGCAGCGTCGCCGACTTGATCCCGGCCTGTTCGCCCGAATGCTGGTCGATCAGCTCGACCTTAAGGCCGTGACGCTCGCCCCAGCGCGAATACATCCGGCTGAGCATGCCCGCCCAATCCTGGCTCTCGGTCCCGCCGGCGCCGGCATTGACCTCGATATAGGTGTCGTTGCCATCGGCCTCGCCCGCGAGCAGCGCCTTGACCTTGTCCTTGTCGGCGCGCGCGGCGAGATCGGCGAGCGCGGATACGCCCTCGGCCTCCATCTCGGTATCGCCTTCGGCCTCGGCCATCTCGATCAGCTCGGCGGTGTCGTTGAGCTCGCTCTCGATTGCGCGCGTGGCGGTGATCGCCTCCTCGAGCCGGCGACGCTCGCGCATCACGACCTGTGCCGCCTTGGGGTCGTTCCACAAGGCCTGGTCCTCGACGCGCGCGTTGAGCTCGTCGAGCCGGCGCAGCGCGCGGTCCCAGTCGAGGAAGCGGCGGAGCAGCGCGAGCGCGTCCTTGATCGAATCGATATGAGCCTGCGCTTCAGCGCGCATGGGGTTACTCCAGACTTGAATTCGTCGCCCCGGCGAAGGCCGGGGCCGCTATATAGGATGCGAGACGCCAATTGTCCCGCGACAACCGGGCGGCCCCGGCCCCCCTTTGAGATTGGCGCCGGGGCGACGGATATATATCGCTAGTAGATGCCACCCTGCTTTTGCAAGAAGTCGCTATCCTTGCGTGCCTCGCTCTGCGCCTGCGTCGCCGCGCGTGCGCGCGCCGCGGAGGCCGCAGCGGCAGCGGTGGCTGCGGCAGCGGGATCGGGCACGATCGTACCGCGATGGATCACGCGACGCGGCTCGCTCTCGGGCTTGAACGCTTCCCAGATCACCGATGCCTTGGGGTCGTCGCTCGGCCAGGCGCCGAACACCGGCTTGCCGCTCTGCCGGTCGATGCGGACCATGCGGATCCCGGCGGGCGCGCGGAACGGGAGCTTGTCCATCCCCTCATAGGCTTTCACCGCGAACGCCTTGAAGATCGGCGCGGCGAGCGTCCCGCCCTGCGCGCCGCCGCCGAGCGAATGCGGCGTGTCATAGCCGATATACAGCCCGCCGATCATCTGCGGCGTGCCGCCGATGAACCACACGTCGGTCGGCCCGGTATTGGTGCCGGTCTTGCCGAAGATCGGCCGGTCGAGATCGCGCAATACGGTTGCGGTGCCGCGCTGGATCACGCCCTCGGCGATGTGGATCATCTGGTACGCGCTCATCGCATCGACGATCTGCTTGCCGCCCGCGACCGGTCGCGGCATCGGCCGGCCGTTCCAGTCGGGCGCGTTGCAGCGGTCGCACGCATGCCAATTTTCGGGCCAGACCACCTTGCCGTGGCGATCCTGGACGAAATCGATCAGCGACGAGGGATGCGACCGCCCCTGGTTGGCGAGGATCGCATAGGCGTTGACCATCCGCGACACCGTCGTCTCCCCAGCACCCAGCGCGAAGGAGAGGTAGGGCGGGTATTTGCCGACGCCGATCCGATCCATCAGCGACACGACGTGCGGCATGCCGGTGGTGGCGGCGGCGCGCACCGTCATCAAATTGCGCGACTGCTCGACGCCCCAGCGCATCGTATGCGCGCCCGATCCGCCGACGCCGCCGAAATTCTTGAAGCATTTTTGCCCGAGCCGCGCGCCCTGATAAACGCAGAACGGACCGTCGACGATGATCGAGGCGGGCGTCATCCCACCCTCGAGTGCTGCGGCATAGACGATCGGTTTGATCGTCGACCCCGGCTGACGCATCGCCTGCGTCGCGCGGTTGAACGCCTGGACGCGGAAGTCGAACCCGCCCTGCATCGCGAGCACGCGGCCGGTCTGCGGCTGCTCGACGACGAACGCGCCGGAAATCTTGGGCACCGAGCGCAAGGCGAATTCGCTCCCGCTGGGCGCGACCGCGATGATGTCGCCGGGTACCATCTTGGCGAACGCGGTTCCGCCGCCGCCCCGCACCGGCATTTGCGCGGCGAAGCGGGGGAGCGTCCCGGTGCTGCCGTCGGAGAAGCCAAGCTGCGCCGCGCTGGCATCGCGCGCGATCACGATCGCGGCGCGCCAGTCATCATAGTCGAGCCCGATATTGGTGTTGAGCAACGCGCCCTGCCACCTGTCGTCGGTGATTTCGGCATGCCCGATCGGCCCGGACCAGCCGCGCCCCTGGTCGAAGCGCAGCAGCCCCTGGCGCAACGCGGTCTGCGCGTAATCCTGCATCTTCTCGTCGAGCGAGGTCCGCACCCAGAGCCCGCCCGAATAGACGCTGTACGGCCCGGCGCGCTCGTCTTCGCCGAACTTGTCGATCAGCTGGCGGCGCACTTCCTCGACGAAATAGCCCGATCCCGCGGTCTCGGTCTTGGGGGTCTGGCGCGGCACGGTGCCGAGCGGCTCGGCGCGCGCCTGGTCGTGCTGCGCCTGGGTGATGAAGCCGTTCTTGAGCATCTCGCGCAGCACATATGCGCGGCGGCCGAGCGCGCGGTCGGCGTGGCGAACGGGATCGTAGTTCGACGGGCCCTTGGGCAGGATCGCGAGATACGCCATCTGCGCAAGATCGAGCTGCGTCAGATCCTTGCCGAAATAGGCATAGCTCGCCGCCTCGACGCCGAACGCGTTCCGGCCGAGCGCGATCTGGTTGAGGTAGAGCTCGAGGATCTGCGGCTTGGTCAGCGTATCCTCGATCCGGTAGGCGAGGATCGCCTCCTTGATCTTGCGCGCATAGCTCGTCTCGTTGCCGATCAGCAGGTTCTTGGCGACTTGCTGCGTGATCGTCGAGGCGCCGGCGGGGCGCTTGCCGCTGGTCAGATTGTTGACCGCCGCACTCGCAATGCCGAGATAGTCGACGCCGTGATGCTCGAAGAAGTTCTTGTCCTCGGCGGCGAGGAAGGCGCGCACCAGCAGCGTCGGATATTCGTCGTAGCTCAGCTCGACGCGGCGCTCGCGCGCATACGCGTGGATCGGCATGCCATCGACGTCGCGGACATTGGTCGGCAACGGCGGCTCATAGGTGCGCAACTTGTCGACCGAGGGCAGGCCTGCGGCAAACGCGAAATAGAACACTGTCGCGGCGAGCACACCGAGCACGCCGAGCGCGGCGAGCGTCTTGACCCACCAGCGCCCCCAGACACGCTGGACCACGCCGGCGAACCCGTCGATCTCGCGACGGATACGGAAATTCACGCTGTTTTCGGGTTCGGCCATATCGGGGTGAGGCTCTAGCAAGATTCGCGAGGCTTGCCAGCCTTGTCCCTCTCCACTTGGGGAAGGAGGAGCGAAGCGACGGGACATTGCGGGCGATGGTGACGGGCGCTGCCCTCACCCTCCGACTTGACTGCGTCGAGCGGGCCCCTCCCTCTCCCGTTGGGAGAGGGGGTTAGTCTCTGGACGCCATCCGCCGCGCGAAATGGACCTGGACCGCGCGTTCGATGCTTTGCGCGATCTTGTGGCGGCCCTCGGCGCTGTCGATGAAGTCGGCGTCGTGCGGGTTCGAGATATAGCCCGTCTCGAACAGGATCGAGGGCATGTCGGGCGCCTTCAGCACCATCAGCGAGGCCATGCGGTGGAAGTTGGCCTTGACCGGGATCAGCGGCTGCGCCTCGCGGCCGAGCAGCCGCGCGAAGCTCGCCGAGGCGTTCATCGTCTCGCGCTGCGTCAGGTCGATCAGGATCGACGAGATGTCGGCCGACGTCGAAGCCAGGTTCACGCCCGAGATGATGTCGGCCTTGTTCTCGCGCGCCGCGAGCTTGGCCGATTCCTTGTCGGAGGCGACTTCGGACAGCGTGTAGACCGACGCTCCGCTCGCATTGCCCGAGCCGACGCTGTCGCAATGGATCGAAATGAACAGATCCCCGCGCAGCCGTCGCGCGATGCCGAAGCGTTCCTGCAGCACGAGGAAGCGATCGTCGTCGCGCGTCAGCGCCACCCGCACGCGGCCCGAGCGGAGCAATTCATCGCGGATCGCCTTGGCGATCTTGAGCGTCACGTCCTTCTCGCGCCGCCCGTCGAGCGGCGAGATTGCGCCCGGATCGACGCCGCCATGCCCGGCATCGATCACCACCAGCGGGCGGCTGTCGTCGTCGCCATAGATCCGCGGCAGGCCTGCGCTGCGCCGCGCGGGCGGGATCGGCACGGTGACCTGGTAGCCGCTCGTATCGACCGCCTGCGCTAGCCCCATCGTGAAGGGCGGCAGGAAGTGCATCCGGCGCTCGCTTGCGGCGCGGGCAAAGGTCGTGTCGTCGACGGTACGCAATTCGAGCGTCAGCTCGCGCCCGTCGCGGCCGAACTGGCCTTCGGTGATCAGCGTCGGCCGCGCGAGATCGAACACGATGCGCACGCCGTCGGGACCGCGTGGCGAGAGTCGTACCGCCGAGATCGCGCCGCCACTCGTCAGCGCACCGCCCGGCCGCGCGCCCTTGAGGTCGAGCGCGATGCGCTGCGGCTGCGCAAGGATGAAGCTCGACGCATCGGCGATCGGCTGGTCGAAGCGCAGCACGATCCGGTCGTGCTTCACCTCGACGCGTTCGATCGACGCCGCCCAGCCGGGAGCACCGGCAAACCAGCAGGCCAGCAATGCGAGGAGGAACGACACCGCCTTGTAATGCAGCCGGATCGCAGGGGCGGTAAAGCGAAAAGGCTTTGGCTGCCCGGTGCAGGCACGACAATCGGCGGGAGCGGGGGATGCGGTCATGCAGCTTGGGTAGAGGGCGAGGTCGCAAGACCGCCTTGCCGGGTGCGGTTAATGCCGGGGTAGGCATAGATTTGCCGGTGCCCGGCAAAAAGCTGCCAGTTGCTGCGCACGACAGGGGATGCTACGCAATAGACAGTACCCCGTCCTCTGCCTGGTTCAGGTAGCGTTCAGGGCCACTTGGCCGCCCCACAATCCTTTGGCGCGGCCCATCCAGGTTGACGTTCGCATGCTGCATTTATCCCGTCCCTCGCTCCGCCCGGCTTTCGCCGGCGGAATCGCGAGCGCGCGGGGTGCTCCAGGCCGGAAGGCGGAGCGTGCAGCGCGAGCAGAGGCAGTTTTCGTAACAACCCAGGGCGGCGAACCAGGCGACCTTTTTGCCGGGACCAGCCCTTTCATTGATCGCGCGCGACCAGCGCCACGGCGCTCAGCGCCCTTGGACCCTGTGTCGCGCGACCGGAGAATATTACATGACCACGCGTATGCTGATCGACGCACGGCACCGGGAGGAAACCCGCGTTGCTGTCGTCAAGGGAAACCGAATCGAAGAGTTTGATTTCGAGAGTGCCGAGCGCAAGCAGCTCAAAGGGAATATCTATCTTGCCAAGGTGACGCGCGTCGAGCCGTCGCTGCAGGCAGCCTTCATCGATTACGGCGGCAACCGCCACGGGTTCCTCGCCTTCAGCGAAATCCACCCCGATTATTACCAG
The DNA here is from genome assembly GCF_035019905.1 of Sphingomonas sp. 10B4. Taxonomy (NCBI): domain Bacteria; kingdom Pseudomonadati; phylum Pseudomonadota; class Alphaproteobacteria; order Sphingomonadales; family Sphingomonadaceae; genus Sphingomonas; species Sphingomonas sp. 10B4. The sequence goes on from NZ_JASJVC010000016.1 coordinate 41,692, forward strand.
ATCCCCAAGGAAGATCGCGACGCGCTCCTGCGCGAAGAGGCCGAGCATGCCGCTGAAGAAGTTGCACTGCGCGCCCAGCAGGACGCCGAAGACGATCTCCACGACGACGAGCATGAAGACGACGGCTTCGAGCGCGATTCGGACGTAGACGAAACGTCGGTCGAGCGTTTCGACGACGCCGATGAGCTTGGGGGCGGGCACGAGCCCGACACCGAAGTCGTCGCCGAGGGCGAAGCGCGCGGTGGCGAAGGCCGTGGCCGTCGCCGCAAGCGTTCGGCATCGGACGATGCCGCCGACGATCTGCAGCAGCGCCGCACCTCGCTGCGCCATCGCTACAAGATCCAGGACGTCATCCGGCGCCGCCAAGTGCTGCTCGTCCAGGTCGTGAAGGAAGAGCGCGGCAACAAGGGCGCCGCGCTGACGACCTATCTGTCGCTCGCCGGCCGCTATTGCGTGCTGATGCCCAACACGTCGCATGGCGGCGGGATCAGCCGCAAGATTTCGAACGCGGGCGATCGCAAGCGTTTGAAGTCGATCATGGCCGACATGAAGCTGCCCCCGTCGATGGGCTGCATCGTGCGCACCGCAGGCCTCCAGCGCACGCGCCAGGAGATCAAGCGCGACTTTGATTATCTCGCCCGGCTGTGGGACGGGATCCGCGAGACGACGCTCACCTCGTCGGCGCCTGCGCTCGTCTATGGCGACAGCGACCTGATGAAGCGCGCGATCCGCGATATCTACAACAAGGAGATCGACGAGGTCATCGTCGAGGGCACCGAGGGCTATCAGCACGCCCGGGAGTTCATGAAGCTCCTGATGCCGAGCCACGCGCGCAAGGTGAAGCATTACAGCGACCCCGTGCCGCTGTTCCAGCGCGCCGGCGTCGAGGAGCAGCTTTCGGCGATGTACCACCCGGTGGTGCAGCTGAAGTCGGGCGGCTATCTCGTCATCAACCCGACCGAAGCGCTGGTGTCGATCGACATCAACTCGGGCCGTTCGACGCGCGAGCATTCGATCGAGCAGACCGCGACCGCGACCAACCTCGAGGCTGCCGCCGAAATCGCCCGCCAGCTGCGCTTGCGCGACATGGCCGGGCTCGTCGTCATCGACTTCATCGACATGGACAATGGGTCCAACGTCCGGAAGGTCGAGAAGGCGATGAAGGAAGCGCTCAAGAACGATCGTGCGCGCATCCAGATCGGCCGCATCTCGTCGTTCGGCCTCATGGAAATGAGCCGCCAGCGCCTGCGCACCGGCGTGCTCGAAGCCTCGACCCGGCCGTGCCCGCATTGCGAAGGGACGGGCTTCGTCCGAACCGCGTCGTCGTCGGGCATCGCTGCATTGCGCATGCTCGAGGATGAGGCCGCGCAGGGTCGCGGGTCGCAGCTGTTGCTGCGCGCCAGCCAGGAAGCGGCGTTCTACCTGCTCAACCGCAAGCGCGGCGAGCTGGCCGAGATCGAGGAGCGCTACGGCGTTATGATCGAGATCGCGCCCGACGGCGAGCAGGAAGGCGCGCGCGTCTCGGTCGAGGTCTCGGGACCGCCGCCGGCCTACACGCCGCGCTTCGATGCGCCGATCGAGGAAGTCGAGGACGATTTCGTCGAGGAAGAGATCGAAGACGAGATCGAGGAAGAGGAAGAGGAGCAGCCCAAGGCCGCCCGCGAGCCACGCGAGCCGCGGGCTCCGCGCGAGCGCAGCGAAGCGGCAGCTGGCGAGGACGAGGCTGGTTCGCGCCGTCGCCGTCGCCGTCGCGGACGTCGCGGTCGCGCGAGTCCCGAGGGTGAGGGTGCTGCCGAGGGCGAGGCGCTTGGCGAGGGCGAACTGTCCGACGCCGAGGATTCGGTCGAGGCCGAAGCCGAGCTCGAGACGGCCGAGCTGGACGAGGGTGCCGAAGCGGCATTCGCAGCCGACGGTGATGCCGCGGGCGAAGGCGCCAATGGCGAAGGTGGGCGTCGTCGTCGCGGACGTCGCGGTCGTCGCGGCGGACGTCGCGCAGAGGGCGAGCAGGTCGCGAGCGAAACCGGCGCGCCCGACGCCGAGGACGCGGTAGCGAGCGATGCCGTTGAAGCCGAGGCACCCGTTGCCGAAGCGCCGATGGTCGAAGCCGAAGCCGAGGCCGAAGCCCCGAAAAAGGGTCGCCGCCGTCCCAAGGCACGCGATGCCGAGGTCAAGGCCAAGCCCGCCAAGGCCAGGCCTGCGGCTGCCCCCGTGGTCGAGGCTCCGGCCGAGGTCGCGGCTGAAGCGCCGGTCGACGCTGACGCCAAGCCGAAGCGCACGCGTCGCAAGAAGGCGGTCGAGCCGGTAGCTGCCGAAGCGGCGCCTGCGGACGAAACCAGCGCGACGATGGACGTGCCGGTCTCGCAGGAGCCCGCGCCTAAGCCCAAGCGCACGCGCAAGCCCAAGGCAGCGGCGGTCGACACCGTGACGCCCGAAGCGGTAGCGCCCGAAGCCGAAGCACCGGCGGTCGTGCTGGCCGATGGCCTCGACGGCGCCGCACCGGCTGATGACGCCGCGGCCGGTCCCGACGGCGGGATCGATCCCGATCCGGGCGAAGCCGGCAGCCCGCGTCGCGGCTGGTGGCAGCGCACATTCGGCGCATGATGAACGGGCCGCAGTTCCTTCCAGGTGAAGGGACTGCGGCCGCGTCATTCTAGGTTTTCTGATCCATCGTCACCCCGGGCTCGTCCCGGGGTCCACCGGGATGGCGATCCGGCGCGTGTAGTGCACGCAGCACGGTGGACCCCGGGACAAGCCCGGGGTGACGATTGAGCGGCGGGGCCGATACCCGCCCGAACAGAGCGGACGCCCGGGAGGCTATCCGCCCCCGGCTCAAACCACGCGGTTCGCCACCAGATCATCGACCACCGCCGGATCGGCGAGCGTGCTCGTATCCCCCAGGCTCGATACATCGCCCTCGGCGATCTTGCGCAGGATGCGGCGCATGATCTTGCCCGAGCGCGTCTTGGGCAGCCCCGGCGCGAAGTGCAGCTTGTCGGGCGCGGCGATCGGGCCGATTTCCTTGCGCACCCAGCCGACCAGCTCCTTGCGCAGGTCGTCGGACGGATCCTGCCCCGAATTGAGCGTCACGTACGCGTAGATGCCCTGGCCCTTGATCTCGTGCGGCATCCCGACGACCGCCGCCTCGGCGACATGCGGATGCAGAACGAGCGCACTCTCGACCTCGGCTGTCCCCATCCGGTGTCCCGACACGTTGATCACGTCGTCGACCCGGCCGGTGATCCAGTAATAGCCGTCTTCGTCACGGCGCGCCCCGTCGCCGGTGGTGTATTTGCCGGGATAGGTAGTGAAATAGGTCTGGAAGAAGCGATCGCTATCGCCCCACACGCCGCGCATCTGGCCGGGCCAGCTCCGCGCGATGACGAGATTGCCCGAGGTCGCGCCGTTCAGCACGACACCCTCGGGATCGAGCAGCTGCGGGTCGATCCCCGGCAGCGGCTTGGTCGCCGAACCGGGCTTCAGCGCGGTGGCGCCGGGCAGCGGCGCGATCATCGCGCCGCCGGTCTCGGTCTGCCACCAGGTGTCGATGATGGGGCAGCGCCCTTCGCCGACGACGTCGTGATACCAGCGCCACGCCTCGGGATTGATCGGTTCGCCGACGGTGCCGAGCAGCTTCAGCGAGCTGCGATCGGTCGTGGTGACGAAGCGGTCGCCTTCCTTCATCAGCGCGCGGAGCGCAGTCGGCGCGGTGTAGAGCGTGGTGACCTTGTGGCGATCGACGATCTGCCACATCCGGCTGGCATCGGGCCAGGTTGGCAGCCCCTCGAACATCAGCGTCGTCGCGCCATTGGCGAGCGGGCCGTAGAGGATGTAGGTGTGCCCCGTCACCCAGCCGATATCGGCGGCGCACCACCACACATCGCCGGGACGATAGTCGAAGGCGAGTTCGTGCGTCAGGCTCGCCCACAGCAGATAGCCGCCGCTGGTATGGAGCACGCCCTTGGGCTGCCCCGTGCTGCCCGAGGTGTAGAGGATGAAGAGCGGATCCTCGGCACCCATCGGCTCGGGCGGGCAGGTGGCGGCGACGCCTTCGGCCGCCTCATGATACCAGACGTCGCGCTCCTCCTGCATCGTCACCGCGCCGTCGGTCGCCTTGACGACGATGACGGTGCTGAGGCTCGGCGCGTTCGCTGCGGCGGCATCGACATTGGCCTTCAGCGGCACGCGCTTGCCGCCGCGGCGGCCCTCGTCGGCGGTGATGACGATCGTCGATCCGCAATCCTCGATCCGCCCCGCCAGCGCCTCGGGCGAGAAGCCGCCGAACACCACCGAATGGATCGCGCCGATCCGCGCGCAGGCGAGCACCGCGAACGCCGCCTCGGGGATCATCGGCATGTAGATCGTGACGCGGTTGCCCTTCACCACGCCCTGCGCTTTCAGCACGTTGGCAAAGCGGCAGACTTCGGCGTGCAGCTCGGCATAGGTGAAGCGGCGCGGGTCTTCGCTGGGTTCGTCGGGTTCCCAGATCAACGCGGTCTCGCCGCCGCGCTTGGCGAGATGCCGGTCGAGGCAATTCGCCGACACGTTGAGCTTGCCGTCGGCGAACCAGCGGATGTGGAAGTCGCTCTTGTCGAACGACCAGTCGCCCGCGATCTCGGGGCGCTTGATCCAGTCGAGCCGCTTGGCCTGGTCGAGCCAGAAGCTGCCGGGATCGGCGAGCGAGCGCCCGTACATCTGATCGTAGCCCGCGCCATCGACGCGCGCATGCGCGGCCCATTCGGGGGGGACGGGGTAGAGGTCCTGATCGGCCATTGCGCGCTCTCCTGCGCGCGCCATGTGCGACGGGAGCGGGCGGCTTGGCAAGGTCAAGTCGCTTTGCGTGCAACACGTTTCGATCTACAACTGATCGCTAGGCAGAGGTGGAGCGCGCGATGACGAAGACGGTCCTGGTTACCGGTGGCAGCGGTTATATTGCAGCCTTCCTGATCCGCCAGCTCGTCGCGCGCGGGTGGCACGTCAACACCACGGTGCGATCGCTCGCGCGCGAGGCCGAGGTTCGCGCGACGCTTGGCGTGGCGCCCGATGCGCTGACGTTTTTCGCCGCCGATCTGCTGAGCGACGCCGGCTGGGCCGAGGCGGTCGCCGGGTGCAGCCATGTCGCGCATGTCGCCTCGCCCTTTCCGGCGGGCGCGCCGAGGAACGACGACGACCTGATCGTCCCGGCGCGCGACGGTGCGCTGCGCGCGCTGCACTTCGCGCAGGCGGCGGGGGTTTCGCGCTTCGTGCTCACCTCGTCGGTCGCGGCGATTGCCTACGGGCACAGCGGCGATGCGCGGCGCTACACCGAAGCCGACTGGACCGATCCGACCGCGCCCGGCGTCGGCGCCTATATCAAGTCGAAGACGATCGCCGAGCGCGCCGCGCGCGACTGGATCGCGGCGCACGGCACGGGGATGGAGTTCTGCTCGGTCAATCCGTCGGCGGTGCTGGGGCCACTGCTCAGCGACGATTTCTCGAGCTCGATCCAGTTCGTCCAGCGGCTGCTCGACGGGTCAGTGCCGGGGACGCCGCGGCTCGGTTTCGCGGTGGTCGACGTGCGCGATCTCGCCGATCTGCATGTGCTCGCGCTCGAGACGCCGGGGCTCGACGGCGAACGTTTCATCGGCGCGGGCCCGTTCCTGTGGATGAACGAGGTCGGCGCGATCCTGCGCGATTGCCTCGGCCCGCAAGCGCGCAAGGTGCCGAAGCACGGCATTCCCGATTTCGTCGTACGCTTGCTCGCGCTGTTCGATCCGACGATCCGCCAGGTCACCGGCGAGCTCGGACGCACGCGTGCGCTCGATGCCGGCCACGCGCTCGCGCGGCTCGGGTGGCAGACGCGCGATGCGCGCACGACGATTCTCGATACCGCGCACAGCTTGCTCGAGCGCGGGATCGTCCGGGTTTGAGCGCGGCGGCGGGCGCGAAATCCTCGCTGTTGCGTCGCGGACGCTAAGATTGCGGCTTTCCGCGCCGCGCTCATCTGATAGCAGGGGCGCATGATGTATCGCTCTGCTCTTCCTGCCCCTGCGCGTACCGCATTGCCGGAGTCGAACCGTGGCCACTGATACCCCGCTCGATCGTTTCAAGGCGGTGCTCGGCGGCACTGCGCGCGCGGTCGCGCACGAGCCCGAGATCGAGCTCGCCTTCACTGCCGACGCGCCCGCGCAAAGCGGCAAGCATATCAAGGTGCCGATGCCCGCGCGCACGCTCCCGCCCGAGCAGGTCGCCGAGGCGCGCGGGTTCGCCGATGGCTTCGCGCTGCGGCTGCGGCATCACGACACCGCGCTCCACGCCAAGGGTGCACCCGGCGACGCGGTCGCGCGCGCGGTGTTCGACTCGGTCGAGACCGCGCGCGTCGAGGCGCTCGGGAGCCGCGGCTATGCCGGGATCACCGCCAATCTCGACCGCGCGCTCGAGACGCGGCTGCGCGCCGATCCGATCACGCGCGCACGAAACCGCGACGAAGTCCCGCTGTCGACCGCGCTCGCGCTGATGGTGCGCGAGCGGCTGACGGGTGCGGCGCCGCCCGAGGGGACGGTCGCCGGGCTCGATCTGGTGCGCGACTGGATCGAGCAGAAAGCGGGCCGCGATCTCGATGCGCTTGGCCTTGCGATCGACGATCAGCGCGCCTTTGCGGGTCTCGCCACCAAGCTGCTCGAGGATCTCGAGCTGATCGAAGGCGACATGATCCCCGACGAGGCCGATGAAGGCGGATCGGAGGAAGAGGGCAGCGAGGATCAGCAGGACGATCAGGGCGACGAGGGCGAGGACGAAGGCGAGCAGGGCCAAGGCGAGATCGAGGCGCGCGGCTCGGAGAGCGAAGCTGATAGCGAGGAGGGCGAAGGCACCGAGCAAGGCGACGATTCGTTCGACGACATGGATGGCGAGCCCGGCGACGAAGGCGAGGAGGGGATGCTCCCCGTCCGCCCCAACCGCCCGCTGTCCGACCCGTCTTCGCAGTTCGAATACAAGGCGTGGACCACGTCTTACGACGAGGTGATCGCGGCGACCGACCTGTGCGACGCCGACGAGCTCGCGCGGCTGCGCTCGTATCTCGACCAGCAGCTCGTCCATCTCCAGGGCGCGGTGACCAAGCTCGCCAACCGGCTGCAGCGCCGCCTCATGGCGCAGCAGAACCGCAGCTGGGATTTCGACCAGGAGGAGGGCATCCTCGACGCGGCGCGGCTCGCGCGGATCATCGTCAACCCGACACTGTCGCTCAGCTACAAGATCGAGCGCGAGACCGATTTCCGCGACACCGTCGTCACGCTGCTGATCGACAATTCGGGGTCGATGCGCGGCCGGCCGATCTCGATCGCCGCGATCAGCGCCGACATCCTCGCGCGCACGCTCGAGCGCTGCGGCGTCAAGACCGAGATCCTCGGCTTCACCACGCGCGCCTGGAAGGGCGGGCAGAGCCGCGAGACCTGGCTCGCCGCGGGGCGCCCGCCGCAGCCGGGGCGGCTCAACGACGTGCGCCACATCGTCTACAAAAAGGCCGACGAACCGTGGCGCCGCGCGCGGCCATCGCTCGGGCTGATGATGCGCGAGGGGCTGCTCAAGGAGAATATCGACGGCGAGGCGCTGCTCTGGGCGCATTCGCGGCTGATCGCGCGGCCCGAGGAGCGCAAGATCCTGATGGTCATCTCGGACGGCGCGCCGGTCGACGATTCGACGCTGTCGGTCAATTCGGGGTCGTATCTGGAGCGGCATCTGCGGCAGGTGATTGGCTGGATCGAATCGAAGTCGCCGGTCGAGCTGGCCGCGATCGGGATCGGGCACGACGTGACGCGCTATTATGCGCGCGCGGTGACGATCATGGATGCGGAGCAGTTGGGCGGGACGATCATCGAGCAGTTGGCGGCACTGTTCGATACGCCTTGATCCCGCCCGATTTGGCACGGACACCCGGGCTACCAGACGTCGATCGCGATCCCGCTCGGATCTCAGGCGTTCGGTCATAGGGAGTTTTGGATGACCCGTGCCGGGCAGCGCTATCGCAACCACAAGCTCGCCCGAGCCGCGGGCGTCATCACGCTTGCCATCCTTTCGGTCGGCGCTGGGGCACCCGACACCAGCCTCGACGCGGCCTTCACCGGGCGATGGCGGATCGACACCGCGTCGATCACCGGCGATGTCAAACCGAGCGTCTTTCGGGTGGGGACAGGGGTGTTCGAGCGCGACGACAACGCCCCTGTGAAAGCCGACGGCCAACCCCATCCCATCCCCAGCGATGGCTATGTGGACGAGCAGTCGATCACGATCGAGAGCGACCATGTCGTCAAGGAGATCGACAAGATTCGCGGCAAGCTGGCGTATACGGTAGCCTATGTCGTCTCGCCCGATGGCAACACGCTGACTTGGCACGTCGCGAGCTACACCAACCCGACCGGCCAGGCCGTTACGGGTGAAACGGTGCAGCGCCGTGTCGGGGCACCGGTAAAGGATGCGCATCTGCTGTCTGGCACATGGGTGCGCGTCAGCGTTACGTCCGATTCAAAGAACGACACGATCCTCAAGCTAGACGGCAAGCGTTTCAGTTCGCGGACCGACACCGGAAGCGGTTTCGACGCCATCATCGGTGGCCCGCCGGTCAAGTTCGACGGCGATAACTCGGGCGTCCGCGCGCAAATCACCAGACCGCGGCCCGACCTGATTGTCGAGACCGATCTGTCGGTCCGCGGCACCATCGACGACGTGTTTTCGATGCAGATGATGCCCGACAAGCGGACGATCCATGCGACCGGCGTATACGGCCCTGAGAATCGCTCGACGAGCTTCTACATGCACAAGCAGGGCGGATGACCGTAACCCCACCCGCCGCCGGCTTCATCGGCCCCGTCAAGCGCTCGGTGACGATCGCGGGCCATGCCACGTCGATCAGCCTCGAACCGATCTTCTGGCACGTCCTCGAAGCCGCGGCGGGGCGGCGCGCGCTGCCGCTTAACGCGCTCATCGCGCAGATCGACGCGCTGCGGATCGTTGCCGAGGATCCGCCCAACCTGGCAAGCGCGCTGCGAAGCTGGACCCTTTCCGACCTCCAAGCAATCACTAGTGATACTCATTCGCAACAAGGTTGACAGTGCGAGTGACTCGCAATAGCGGTGTTCCCACAAGGGGAAACCGCTTTGACATCTTCTGCCGTTCGTAAGCCCGTCTATCTCGCTCTCTCGTGCGTCGGCGCGTTCGCCAGCCATCCGGCGTTCGCAGAGGATGCGCCGCTCGCGGCGGCGAACGACATGGATCCCGACGCCAAGCTCGACATCGTCGTCCAGGGCCAGCGCCGGACCGATCCCAAGCAAGTCGCGCCGCTGCTCGACACGCCGAAATCGATCCTCGTGCTCAACAAGGACACGATCGCGCAGACCGGATCGAACAGCCTCGCCGATGCGCTGCGTACCGTACCCGGCATCACCTTCGGCGCGGCCGAGGGCGGCAACCCGATCGGCGACCGCCCGTTCATCCGCGGGTTCGACAGCCAGGGCAGCCTCTACGTCGACGGCGTGCGCGATCTCGCCTCGCAAAGCCGCGAAGTGTTCGCGGTCGATTCGGTGCAGATCGTGCGCGGCTCGGACTCGACGCTCGGTGGCCGCGGGAGCGCCGGTGGCACGATCAACATCCTCTCGAAGCTTCCGCAAGCAAGCAGCTTCGGATCGGCGAGCGTCTCGTACGGCAATGCCGATTACAAGCGCGTCACCGCCGATGTGAACCTGCGCGTCAGCGACACCGCGGCGTTCCGCATCGAAGGCGTGTGGCACGACCAGAACGTCGCCGGGCGCGATGCCGTGTACGCGCGCCGCTGGGGCATCGCACCGAGCTTCACGCTCGGGCTCGGCACGCCGACGCGCCTCACGGTCGGCTTCTACCGGCTCGAGAGCCATGAGCTCCCCGACAGCGGGATTCCCTATCTCAACGTCTGCACGGCAACCAATTGCGCGCTGCCCGCGGGCACTGTCTTCACGACGCCCGCGATCGGCACCGTCACGACGCGCGGCGGCCAGACCGGCACGATCTCGCGCAACACCTTCTACGGTCTCAAGAACCGCGACTTCCGCGATGCGACGACCAACCAGGCGACGCTGCGGGTCGAGCATGATTTCGGCGGCGGGATCACGCTGCGCAACACCGCGCGCTTCAACCATGACACGCAGGCCTATATCTTCCTGCTGCCCGACGACAGCACGGGCAACGTCTTCGGCACGACGACGACCAACACCGGCGGCAATCTGACGAGCGGCGGCTATGTCTGGCGGCGCGCGAACACACGCTATGGCTATAGCAAGGCGCTGATCAACCAGACCGATCTCAGCGGCACGTTCACGACCGGCAGCATCAAGCACAGCTTCGCGGTCGGCACCGAGCTCGCGTGGGAGAAGACGCGGCGCGGCACCTATGTCGTCGCCTCGGGCTCGACGCTGACGCCGCGCTGCACGACCGCGACGCTTGCGCGCTATTATTGCACGAGCCTGTTCAACCCCAACCCCAACGACCCCTTCGTCAACTATACCAGCGACACGTCGAGCGTGCAGACACCGATCGTCCGCGGCGCCAGCAACACCGAGACGCAGAACGACGCGCAGACGATCGCGGTCTATGGCTTCGACTCGATCACGCTGCTCCCGCAACTGATCCTCAATCTCGGCGCGCGCTTCGATCGCTTCAAATCGACCGTGACGCTGCCCTTCGCGGTCGGCGCGGTGCCGCTGCGCGTGTCGCGCACCGATGAGCTGTTCAACTGGCAGGCCGGGCTCGTGTTCAAGCCGACCAAGGAAACCAGCCTTTACGCCAGCTACGCCACCGCTGCGACGCCGCCCAACAGCCTGCTCGGCGAGGGTCGCGAGGACAATGCGCTGCCGACGACGGTTGCCACGCTTTCGGTGCTCGACTCGCTCAAGGTGCAGAAGACCAAGTCGTACGAGCTCGGCGCGAAGGCGAGCGTGTTCCACGAAAAGCTCGCGCTCGCAGCAGCCGTGTTCCAGACCGACATCCAGAACGCGCGCGTCACCGCCGATGGCGGCAGCGTCGCCTTTATCGGCCGCACGCGGATCCGCGGGCTCGAGCTCACCGCATCGGGCGCGGTGCTGCCGGGATGGACCGTGTTCGGCGGTTACACCTATCTCGATGCCAAGGTGGTCGATGGCGGTCAGAGCGCGCTCGCCGTGGCGGCGAATGGCGCTGCGCCGGCGACCACGGTCTATGTCGCCTCGGCCAATACCGGTCGGCAAGTGCCGCAGATCGCGAAACACAGCTTCACCGCGACGACCAATTACGAAGTCACCAAGCGCTTCCAGCTCGGCGGCAGCGCGATCTACTCGAGCCGCATCTATGGCGGCTATGCCGACAATCGCAGCGCGACGCAGACCGCGGCGGGCGTGGTGACGGTCGCCCCCGCGACGGTCCAGTTCGCGCGCGGCGTCCCCGCCTATTGGCGCTTCGATGCCCGCGCGAGCTACCAGCTGACGCCGACCCTCCAGCTCTCGGTCAACGCGCAGAACCTGACCGACAAGGTCTATTTCAACCAGACCTACACCAACCATTACGCGTCGATCGCGCCCGGGCGCACCGTGTTCGGCACGCTCACGGCGAAGTTCTGATGGAGGATGTCACGGCGCTGTCGCGCGACGAGATCGCCGCGCGGCTTGCCGCACCACCGGCGGAGCGCGCGGCGTTCATCCGCGCCTGTGCCGAAGCGGGCGAGGCCGAGGCGCAGGCGGTGTTCGGACAGATGCTGCTCGACGGGATCGACGTGGCCACGGATCCGCGCGCCGCGCTCGGCTGGTTCACGCGCGCGGCGGCGCAGCATCACCTGATGGCGATCAACATGGTCGGTCGGTGCTACGATCTCGGCTGGGGCACGCCGCCCGACAAGCGCCGCGCGGCGGATTGCTATCGCATCGCGGCCGAGCGTGGGCTCGACTGGGGGATGTACAATTACGCGACCCTGCTCGCGCTCGGCGACGGCGTGGCCGAGGACCGACCGGCGGCGCTCGCGTGGTTCCGCAAGGCAGCGGCGCTCGGCAGAAATTTGGCAGGGGCCAAGGCGATCAACTTCGTCGGCAGCTTCCATGAAGACGGCTGGGTGGTCGAGCGCGACATGGCGGCGGCGGCGCTGTGCTATGCGCGCGCGGCGCAGGGCGGGGATTTCCGCGGGTGCTTCAACCATGCGCGGATGCTGGGTGCTGCGGGCCGGATCGAGGATGCGATCGGCTGGCTCAAGCGCGCCGGCGCGAGCGCGACGCCGGCGTTCGTCGAGAAAGCCTCGGCGTGGCTTGCGGCCTCCGACATCGGTGCCTTCCGCGTGCGCGGCGTCCAGGCGATCCGGGGGGCCGCATGCTGACGGTCATCCCGGATCTACTCGATGCGGCGCAGGTCGCCACGCTCCGCGCGATGATCGATGCGAGCGACTGGATCGACGGCAACGCCACGTCGGGGCACCAGTCCGCGCTCGCCAAGCACAATGCGCAACTGCCCGAGGATTCGCAGGCTGCACGCGCTGGTGGAGCAATCGTGCTCGATGCGCTCGCCGCCTCGCCACTGTTCGTGGCGGCGGCGCTTCCGCTCAAGGTGTTTCCGCCGCTGTTCAACCGCTACGCGACCGGCGACGGCTTCGGCGCGCATGTCGACAGCGCGATCCGCATCCGCCGCGGCAGCGATTATCGCATCCGCAGCGATCTGTCGGCGACGCTCTTCCTCGCCGATCCCGACAGCTATGACGGTGGCGAGCTCGTCATCCAGACGCAGTTCGGCGAGCAAAGCGTCAAGCTGCCCGCGGGTCAGTTGGTGCTCTATCCGGCGTCGAGCCTGCACCACGTCGCGCCGGTGACGCGCGGCGTGCGCGTCGCATCCTTTTTCTGGATCCAGTCGATGGTCCGCGACACTGATTCGCGCGCGATGCTGTTCGAGCTCGACACCGCGATCCAGTCGCTCGGCGCGCGTGTCGGGCAGGGGGATGCCGAGATCGTCCGGCTGACCGGCGTCTATCACAATCTGTTGCGCCGCTGGGCGGAGGTCTGAGTGAGCAAGATCGGAATGCGCAACGCCTGGTTCCAGGTGCACAAATGGATCGGCTTGATACTGGCGGTGGCAATTATCCCGCTCTCGGTGACGGGTGCCGCCCTGGTGTGGGACGATGCGCTCGACCATGCGCTCAACCCGCAGCGCTACGCGACGAGCGGAAGCGGGCTGCAGCCGATGCAGCGCTATGTCGCAGCGGCGCGCGGCCTGCTCGCGCCGGGCGACCGAATCGCCTCGCTTGCGCTCCCATCCGCGCCGGGTGAGCCCGTCATCGTGGTGGCGAGCACCGCATCGACCGCCAAGCGTACCGCCGGACCGCCGCCCCGCAAGACCGTCTGGATCGATCCGGCGACCGCGCATGTGCTCGACAGCGCGGGTAGCGGCGGCGGGCTGATCCGCACCTTCCACATGATCCACGGATCGCTGCTGATTCCCGGCGTCGGGCGGCAAGTGGTCGGCTGGATCGGGGTGGCGATGCTGTTGTCCTGCGTGTCGGGGCTGTGGCTGTGGTGGCCGACGGTCGGGCGCTGGGCGCGTGGGCTTCGCTGGCGGCGGCATCGCAACACCGACACCAATCTGCATCACCTGCTCGGCTTCTGGATCGCGCTGCCGCTGTTCGTGCTGTCGTTGACAGGGGCTTGGATCTCGTTCCCGCAAGTGTTCGGCGGCGCGCAGGGTGGGGCGGGCGGCAAGCCCGGTGCGCGGGCGGGTGGCCAGCGGCCGCTGCCGCTTGCGACACCCAAGCTCGCGCTCGACGCGGTCATCGCGCGCGGCAATGCCGTGTCGCCGGGTGCCATCACCAAGGTCGAGTGGCCGACCGATCAGAAGCCGGTGTGGACGCTCGGCATCGCGCACGATGCCCGCGCCGTGACGGTCGCCGACGGCGATGGTGCCGCAAAGGTCGTGCCCGAGCCACGCGAACCACTCGCGCGGACGATGCGGCGGATCCACGACGGCACCCGGATGGGGCTCGTCTGGCAGATCGTGATCTTCCTCGGCGGGCTGTTGCCCGCGATCCTCGCGGTGACCGGGATCATCATGTGGTGGCGGTCGCGCGGCTGGCGCGCGCAGCTCAAGGCGCGCCAGCGCGCGCGGGGTGAAGCTGTTGTCCTAAGCTGATCTGGCTGGCCTACTCCTGAAACGTCACCCCGGGCCCGTCCCGGGGTCCACCGTGCCGCATGAACTGCCGAGGCAGGGCGCGCATCCCGGTGGACCCCGGAACAGGTCCGGGGTGACGGTTGTGGAGGGCTGCTACCGCCCCAGCAACACGCGCGCCTGGCCAGCGATCTGCGCGAGCATCGCCGCATTCGGCGCCGGCGCGAGCCGCGCGCGATCGATCACCGCCTTGAACTGCGCGACGCGGCCGGCATTCTCCGCCAGCCAGCCTTCGACCAGCGCCTGCGGATCGCTCCCGTTCCCGTTCGCGCCGCGACCGAGGAACTCGAGCCGCAGCTGCTGGAAATCGCGCGCCAGCCCTGCGATCAGCAACCGCTCCCACGGGTCGCTCGAGGCGATCCGCGCGGCATTGGCCTGCGCCCAGTCGAGACCCAGCGCTTGCCCCAGCCGCGTGAAGGCGCGCGTCAGCACCGCCTCGTCGATCCCGAGCCGCTCGCCGAGATCGGCCAGCCCGACCGCACCATCGAGCTCGAACAGCCGCACGACCTTCTGCACCAATTTGCCCGGCGCGCCCGCGGTCTCGAGCGTCGCGGCGATCCGCGCGCTCTGCGCACTCGCTTCCTCGAGCAGCAGCGCCTTGGTCTGCTTGTCGAGTTCGCGAATGCCCTTCGACAGCCGCGCGAGCACGTCACCCGGACGACTGCCGCCGCGCGTGACGCGCAACAGATCGGCGATCTGCGAGCGCGTCGCCACCGCGACCTCGTCGAACAGCGCGATCCGCGCCGCTTCGGGCATCTCGGCGGTCTCGATCTCGCGCCACAATTCGGGCAGGTCGAACAGCCGTTCGGCGACGACGAAGTTCGCCGCGATGTCGCTCATCGCCGCGCCCTCTTCCTCGGCAAGCTCGAAGGGATAGAGCACGCCCATCCGGTTGACGATCCGGTTGGCGAGCTTGGTCGCGATGATCTCGCCGCGGAGGCGATGCTGGTCGATCGCCGCGCCGAACTTCTTGCGCATTGCGGGCGGGAAGGCGGCGTGGAGATCGGACAGCAGCTCGGGGTCGGCCCCCAGATCCGACCGCTCGATCGCGGCCTGCAGCGCGAGCTTGGCGGTTGCCAGCAGCACGGCGAGCTCAGGCCGCGTCAGCCCGCGCCCTTCGGCCGAGCGGCGCAGCAGATCGTCATTGCCCGCCAGCCCTTCGACCACGCGGTCGAGCGAACCGCTCGCCTCGAAGATCTCGATCAGCCGGACATAGCTTGGCACGTCGCGCGCGCCGTCAGCCTCGGCGATCGACAAAGCGAGCGTCTGCAGGCGATTGTCCTCGAGCACGATGTGCGCGACGTCGTCGGTCATGCTGGCGAGGAAGGTGTTGCGCTTCTCGTAGCCAAGCCGGCCTTCGATCATCTCGCGGTTGAGCGCGATCTTGATGTTGACCTCGTTATCCGAGCAATCGACGCCGGCCGAATTGTCGATGAAGTCGGTGTTGATCCGTCCACCACGCGCCGAAAAGGCGATGCGCGCGGCCTGTGTGACGCCCAGGTTCGCACCCTCGCCGATCGCGGTGGCGCGCAGGTCCTCCGCATCGACGCGCAGCCGGTCGTTCGCGGGGTCGCCGACCGCGATGTTGTTCTCGGCGCGCGCCTTCACATAGGTGCCGATGCCGCCGAACCAGATCAGGTCGACCGGGGCCTTGAGGATCAGCGAAATCAGCGCGCCGGGCTCGATCTCGCTCGCCTCGATGCCGAGCGCGGCGCGGATCTGCTTCGAGAGCTTGATCACCTTGTCGGTGCGCGGGAAGACGCCGCCGCCCTTCGAAATGATCGACGCATCGTAATCCGCCCACGACGAGCGCGGCAGCGCGAACATGCGCGACCGCTCGGCCCAGCTCTTCGCAGGATCGGGGTCGGGATCGAGGAAGATGTGGCGATGGTCGAACGCCGCGACGATCTTCAATGTCTGGCTGAGCAGCATGCCGTTGCCGAACACGTCGCCCGACATGTCGCCGCAGCCGACGACGCGAATCGGTTGCGTTTGCACGTCGATGCCGCGCTCGGCGAAGTGGCGCTGGACGCTGACCCAAGCGCCCTTGGCGGTGATCCCCATCGCCTTATGGTCGTACCCGACCGAGCCGCCGCTCGCGAAGGCGTCTCCGAGCCAGAAATTGTGCTCGAGCGCGATCGCGTTGGCGACGTCGGAGAAGGTCGCGGTGCCCTTGTCGGCGGCGACGACGAAATAGGGATCGTCGCCGTCATGGATCACGACGTCGGCGGGGTGCACCACCGCGCCCTCGACGATATTGTCGGTGATCGACAGCAGCGTGCGGATGAAAACGCGGTAGCTCTCGGTCCCCTCGGCGAGCCACGCGTCGCGGTTCGACGCCGACGGGAGCTGCTTGGGATAGAAGCCGCCCTTCGCGCCGGTCGGCACGATCACGGCGTTCTTGACGCGCTGCGCCTTCATCAGCCCGAGGATTTCCGTCCTGAAATCGTCGCGCCGGTCGGACCAGCGCAGGCCCCCGCGCGCGACTGGGCCGGCGCGCAGGTGGATGCCCTCGACGCGCGGTGAATAGACCCAGATCTCGCGCCACGGCACGGGGGCGGGGAGGCCGGGGATGAGGTGGCTGTCGAGCTTGAACGCGAGCGCGATCTGCCCGGCTGAGGCAAATGCGTTGGTGCGCAGCGTCGCTGCGATCACGCTGCGCAAGCTGCGCAGGATGCGATCGTCGTCGATCGCCGAGACCGCGTCGAGCCCGGTGTCGATCGCCGCATCGGCGGCCTCGACGCCTGAGCGCGCGCGCGCCGGATCGTGCGCAGCGGCGAAACGCTCGATCAGCGCCGCGGCCACCTTCGGCGCACGCCGCAGCGCATCGACCACGGTGACGAGCCCATAGGTCAGCCCGGCCTGGCGCAGATAGCGGAACCAGGCGCGGAACAGCAGCACCGACGCCGGCGCCATCGCGGCATCGACGATCAGCCGGTTGAACGCGTCGTTCTCCGCCTTGCCCTCGAGCACCGCCTGGATCGCATCCTCGAGCACCGTCGTATCGGCCGAAAGCCGCACGCCCGCCGCCTCGACGAGGAATTCATGGACGAAGCCCTGCTCGTCATCGGCAAGCGCGGTCGGCAGTTCCTCGATCACGCGGAAGCCGAAATTCTCGAGCACCGGGACCGCGTCGGACAGCGCCAGCGCACCGCCCTGGCGGTAGATCTTCAACCGCGCCGCGCCGTGTGCGTCGCGGTACATCCGCACCGAACGATCCTCGGCGTTCTCGAGCCGCGCGAGGCGGATGATGTCCTGCGCGGCTTCCTCGGCGGTGTTGGCGGCGCGATAGCCCGCCGGGAAGGTGGTTGCATGGCGCAACGCAAGTCGCGTGGCGCGCGCCGGCTCGACCAGATCGGCAAGCGCTGCCTCGACCGCAGGCACCCAGCCGCGCACCATCCGCGCGATCCGCGCATCGAGCGTCGCCGTATCGGGCATCACCCCGCCGCCGCGCACGTCGATCGTGAAGCGGATCAGCGCAGTGACGTCGTCCATCGCGATCGCCCAGTTGAGCAGCCCGCCATGCGCCGCCTCGACCAGCATGTCCCCGATCGCGATGCGCCGCGCGGTGGTCAGGTCGTCGCGCGGCAGCCAGACGAAGGCGAACAGATGCCGCCCGAGCACGCTGCGCACCAGGACCAACTTCGGCCGCGGGCGGTCCGCCAGCGACATCGCGGTGAGTGCGACCTCTTCGAGCGCTTCGGGGGTGAAGGCGGTGATCAAATCATGCGGCAGCGCGGCGAGCGCGTGCGTCAGCGCCTTGCCGGTATGCCCCTTGGGATCGAAGCCGAACTTCTGCTCGAGTGCGGCCAGATGCTTGCGCAGCACCGGCACGTCCTGCGGCGCGGCGTTGAGCGCGCTGCTGGTCCACAGCCCGGCATGGATCGAAACGCCGACGATCTTCTTCTTCTCGCGCACCGGCACGACGGCAAGATCGAGCGGGAGATGGCGATGGACGCTCGAGATGAGATTGGACTTGAGCAGCAGCGGCGCCTCGCCACCCTTTTCGAACCACTGGATCGCGAGGGTGCGCGATGCTTCGGCGAGCATCGGCACCGGCTGCGGATTGCGCGCGAGGCCGAGCGTCGTCTCGGTCGTGCCGCGCCACAGCTCGTGGCCGAGCAAGGTGAAGTTGCGATCGAGCAACCAGGCGAGCATCTCGGCGCCTTCGCCCGCCGGGAGCGTCGCGATGTCGGCTGCCATTGCGTCTTGCAGCGCCTGCCAGTCCTGCACCGCGGCGCGGACATCGGCGAGATTGCGTTCGAGCTCGGCCACCAGATCGCGCCGCTCGCGCGCATCGGCGCGTTCGAGCTCGATATAGATCATCGATTCGGCAGGCCCCGAATCGTCGACGCTGACCAACTGGCCGTCGGCGTCGCGAATCACACCGAGCACGGGGTGGATGATCCGGTCGATCGAAATGTCGTGCGCCCCGATCGTCGCGGCGATCGAATCGACGAGGAAGGGCATGTCGTCATTGACGATCGCCAGCCGCATCCGGCGGCGCGGGTCGGTACCGGGCAGCGGCTCGAGCGCGATCCTGGCGGTGCCGGGACTGCGCCGCTCGGCAGTCGCGGCGACGAACGCGGCAGCGTCGATTCGCTCGGTCTTGCCGAACCCCTGTATTTCGCCCGGAAGAGCACCCTTGGTCAGTCGGGCAGCAAGCGCGTCCGACAGCGATTTCAGCGTGGTTTTAGCCATGCGGGCCCCTATGCGCCCGACGCTGCGCGACCTCAAGACTTGTGGCGGTGCACAATTTTCGAGGTCGTGCCGCGCGGTGCGCGCGTCAGACCGCGCTGCGCATCGCCCGCTCGGTCAGCGCCGTGTCGTCTCCAAGCGTCGCGACGATGTCGAGCATTCCGCCATCGTTGGCGCGCGCCAGCAGCACGACATAAGCGCCGCGCTCGAGCGGGGTTTCGATCGCCACGCTGGCGAGCGTCGGGCGCGAGGCGAGCAAGCCCGCGCTGCTCGCGCGCGGTTTGGCGACGGGCGTCCGTGCGGCGCGTTCGGCTTTGACGATCCCCTTGATGCCACCCTCGAAGCCTTCGAGAAACTCGCCGAGCTGTCCCGTCGCGACGTCGATCCGGCGCGCGTAGGACAGCACCGCGGCATATTCGGTCAACCGCGTCTTGTCGTAATCGGACCCGAAGACGAGCTTGACCACTGGCGTCATCGGCGCGCGGAGCTGGACGACGATCCCGGCCGATTCGAGCAACGCGCGATAGCTCTGCGGATCGGCATCGGCGGCGGCGGCGAAATCATGCGCCCGCCCGAGCGCACGATAAAGCGTCGCGCGGCCACGGACGTCTGCAGCGCGCACCGCGGCGGCGGTTTGCTGCGCAAGCATCAACTGATCGGCAAGATTGCCGCCGGTAGCCGCGGCTGCCGCATCGTCGATATCATCGGCTTCCGCCGAATCGAATCCAGCGCTCGGCCCATCGGCCCAGATCGGTGCTGCCGGCGGCGCCATCGGCGCACTGCTGACCGCCGCTGCGATTTCGGCGTGAAGCTTGGCCTGCGTCTCGGCGTCGACCAGCTCTTTCCAGTTGATCACGCCATAGATGAAGTCGATCGATTCGTCGTCCGACGAGAAGGGCATCAAGATGCCGCGATACAGCGTGTTGTGGCCACGCACGCCGACGAATTCGGCCTCGAAGCCGATCGGCGAGCGGTTCGCGATGATCTGCAGATAATGGTCGGTCAGCCGCGACAGCAGCGAGCGGCTCGGCACTTGCGAGATGTGCGTCACCGACGAATCGAGGCTGCACTCCTCGCGCAGCGCGCGGCCGAGATAGGCGATCGCCGGGTTTTCGATCCCGAGCGAGAAATCGAGCAGGACGCTGTGCGGGCCGAAATCGGCGATATTGGCGGGGTCGAGATCCTCGATCGAGGGATAGGCGCGACCGCCAAGCAGCGACACCCAATGGTTATAGGCGCGAACGTGCATGCGACGCTCGTCTGTGCCGACGTCGATCTGTGTCTCGGCAACGCCGTTTCCCGCGCTGTCGACGGGCGTGTCGTCGATCTCGTCGCCCTCGGCTTCGCTGTCGAAGCGACCGTCCCCGAATCCGCGAACACTGTCCATTGCACAACCGTCCTATTTGGCCCGCCCCGCCGATCGGGCGACTGTCCTAACCGGCTTGTGCACCGCGCGTGGTAAACGCGGAGTAAAGCCTCGCTTTTTTGCGCGCCATTGCGCCTGAGGCGGCGAAGCGGCTTGTCAGCACCAAAACCACCTGTTAAGCGCCCGCCCTCGCACCCGTTCACCCGAACGGCGCGACGCCGCTTTAGCTCAGTTGGTAGAGCATCGCATTCGTAATGCGGGGGTCACAGGTTCGAGTCCTGTAAGCGGCACCATTTCAAACCATTGAAATATTTACATCTTTTTCCCGGGTTGGCTTGTTCAAGGTTTTGATACCCGCCGTTTGGTATTGCACTGGTATCGCACCTTCGTGCCCTTCAACCGTTCACGTCGCGTCAGGACGGGGTCTGATCTGGAGCGGGCTGACGAATCGGTTGGGATTGCAGAGGTCTAAGGCTCTGTCATCCTCATAGGGCCGCCAATAGGATCTACGCCCGTTGCGGATGATCTGGTGTTGAACCGGCGAACTGCGTTCAGTCGCGACAAATCGTCAGATCGGGCGTATAACGGCCCGGCCGCTTTTGGGCAGCAGGCTTCCGTTTCCCGTCGTTCATTCAGCTTGAAAGCGATGGCTGTTATGCGCCCAATTCCTGCCGTTCGCGGGAACGGAGCGCCGTCCGATAAGCTGCCGTTCGCCGAGCGCGCTGAACCTCACGGCGCAGCTTTGGCCGGTCCCTTTGCAGCGTTGATCGCGGCGATGATCGCTTTCAGCTGAGCTTTCGCTACGCCGTATTTGTTTTCAAGCACGAACTCGATGATGTCGAAGCCATTGAGGAGATCGTCGCGAGTCAGGCCGCCTGGATGGCTGCTCGAATTGCCCAGCCACTTCACCGCGAGCAGCGCTTCCCCGTTTTCGGGATCGCCTTTCTTGAACTCCTCAATTCGGCTGTGCGGTGGGAGGAAGTTGCCCTTCGCCGATTTGACTGGGATGCCCATCTCAGTGAGGAACAGTTCCACGACCTGACGAAGCTGGTTCCCCGCCGCTTCGTTGCTCGCCCACATGAGCGCGGCCGCCATCGAGACGGCTTCCTTGATGTTGTCGGGAACCGCCTCGGGCAGCTTGATCGGGATAGGTGCCGGGTAGATCGACTTTACGGCGTAGAGGTGACTGACATGCTGCTGATGGTGGTCCCAATCCTGCTCCTCCCACACGTCAACGGGTGAATTCCCACTGACCGCGACCAAATCGCCGCAATTGCCATTGTTGCATTCCATGAACCCGGCGAACCTCGCGCGAATCCACTCAGGCTCTCAAGCGTCATGCTCGTGATCGGTTTTCGATGGGCCGGTCTCTTCAATCACCATCTTTTCGGCGACTGGAGCCAGAGTGCCCTTTGAGCAGAACGGACACCGCCACGGCGGTAACGCGTCCATCTTCTCCTGCCAATGTTCGCGATCAACCGGCATAGTCACTCCCCCGACGAAAGGGAGATATGGGAGGCGTCAGGTTTTGGGAACTACTTGCGAAAAATCCGAGGGGTCACCATGCGATAACCTGGCATGGCTGGATCGGTGCAGATCATGGTCAGCACCTCGCCGCATTCGAGACTAGCGCAAATCTCATCAATGACCGTCTCGTTTCGCTCAATCGGCTGGCCCCGCTTCTGCCGGGTGAACTCTTTCGTGAGGCTCGCAACGGCAGCCTTTAGCGTCTGGATGTGAACGGCAGGCAGAGGTGGCTCGGTTCATTTGAACAGCTCGGCGCGATTGCTAAGTGGAGCGTCCGCCGGTTTCATGCCGCTGCGAGAAGCGGCTGGTTGAAGTAGACGGTATCGGGCGTCCTGCGGTCAAGCGACGAGTGCGGGCGTCGTCCGTTGTAGAATGCGAGATACCGACCGATCGAGGCGCGGGCCTCGCTAACCGAGCCATAGGCCCGCAGGTAGACCTCCTCGTATTTTACGGAGCGCCACAGACGCTCGACGAACACGTTGTCGCGCCAGGCGCCGCGACCGTCCATGCTGATCGCGATCTTCTCGCGCTTCAGGACGGCCGTGAACGCCATGCTGGTAAATTGGCTACCCTGATCCGTGTTGAAGATCCCCGGCGCACCGAAGCGCGTCAGCGCTTCCTCCAAAGCTTCGATACAGAAATCGGTCTCCAGCGTGATCGACAGCCGCCAGCTGAGCACCCGCCGGCTGAACCAATCGACGATGGCGATAAGGTAGACGAAGCCGCGCGCCATCGGGATGTACGTGATGTCGGTCGCCCACACCTGGTTGGGCCGCGTCACCGCAAGCTTGCGCAGCAAATAGGGATAGATCTTGTGCCCCGGCGCCGGCTTCGACGTGTTCGGCCGCCGGTAGATCGCCTCGATCGCCATCTTCTTCA
>NZ_JASJVC010000017.1:0-62655 GCF_035019905.1 Sphingomonas sp. 10B4
AGATGTGTATAAGAGACAGGGCTAGAGGATTACAAGTCCACGCCCGCCGCGATCGCCTCGAGCTTGCGGATGCGCTCCTTGAGATCGGCGATCTCGATCCGCGCGCTCGCATTGGGCAGCGGTTGCGCTGGTGTCGGATCGCCGAACGCGTGGAGTTCCTGCTGCTTGAAGGCGAGCCAGCCGCGCCAGCCGGTCAGCGCGGCGCCGGTCAGCATCGCAAGCCCGGCGAGGCCGGCGGTGGCCATGGTGATGTAGAAGGTCGGGTCGGTCATCATCCCTGCTCCTGCAAAAAGGGTCATCGGTTAGGGCCGGTCGCGGAGCTTCTCGATCTCGCGATCGAGGCGGGCGCCGCTGTCGTTGTTGTCGGTGGCGAGGCGTTCGAGCACGGCGAGCCGCTCCTTCATCGCCCGCAGTTCGTCGCGCAGCCGGTCGTTCTCGGCTTGCGCTGCAGGATCGTCGCGGAAGCGGACGTCCTCGCCATGCTTGGTGTGGACCACGCCGTAGCGCGCCATCAGCACGCGGCCGAGCGTGACCACGACGATGATCGCGACGACCATTTCAAACGGGTTCATTTGGGTCACTCCTTCAAAAGGGTGGAACTGGACCGGCTTATTCGGCCGGGACGGCGGCTTCGCGAAGTTTGCGGCGGCGTGGGCGGTCGACGCTTTCGGTCGCCCAGACACCCCCCGCCGTGACGATGGCGAGCACGATAAAGAATGCGATCATGATATCCTCGGGGAGAAAGAGTTTGTTTGTAAAGAGTTAGTTGAGCGGTGCGTCGCGCAGCCGGTCGATTTCATGCGAGAGGTCGACGCCGCGGTCGGTGATGATCCGCTCGAGCACGCGGACGCGCTGTTCGAGCCGTTCGGTCTGCGCGGCATATTGCGCGGCCTTTTCGGCGACCAGCGTCGCTTCGATCTCCATGCGGCGCTCCTGATGGCGCAGCCACGGGCGGACGATGAAGATGCCGATCACGGCGCAGAGCGGGATGCAGATTGCGAAAATCGGGATGAGCAGTGCGATGGGGAAGCCCATGGCGGTATCCTTTCGGGATCAGCGCAGCGCGTCGATTTCGCGCGAGACACGCTCGGCGGGATCGGTGGCGATGCGTTCGAGCACCGCGAGGCGCTCCTCGAGCCGGCTGACCTGGCCGTGCAGCTTGTCGTTCTCGGCCTTGAGCAGGTCGGTCTGGCGGGTCAGGCTGAGATCGTCGCCGCGGTGGATCAATTCGCCCTTCTTTGTCTCGATCGGATAGCCGTGCTTGGCACGGACCCAGGTGTTCACGACCCAGGCGACGGGTCCGACCGTGATCGCCGCGACCGGGATCAAAAGTGCTAGGTTGCTCATGTGTTTTCCCCTGTTTGGCTTTGCCCCAAGCCCGGATCAGATCAGCGCAGGCTGTCGATCTCGTCGGCGAGGCGTGTGTTGCGGCTGGTGTACATCATCTCGATGTCGGCGAGGCGACGGTCGATGTCGCGGAACTTGCTGCGGACTTCGGCGGTCGAGCGCGTCGGGTTGGCGCGCACGCCCTGCCAGAACTTGGCGTCTTCGGCGCTATCGTAGAGGCCGAGCGGCTTCTTGTCGGCGACGCAGGCGATGATGATGTACGCCAGCAACACCCAGCCGCTGGTGACCAGCGTCAGCATCGCGGTGCCGACGCGGACGAGCGTCACGTCGATGCCGGTGTAATCGGCGATCCCCGAGCAGACCCCCAGCCATTTGCTGTTCTGCTTATCGAGGTAGAATTTGGTGCGGCTGGCGGACATTTCAGTTCCTCCGTGCTGGATCGTATGGGGTGGGCTCGGCGAGCGGCATGCTCGCGCGCCATTCGGGGTGATCGACGGCGATGATCCGCTCGACCGTGCCGAGGCGCTCCTCGAGCCGGCGGGCGAGCGAGTAGAGCTCGTCGAGCAGCTTCTCGTCTTCGTTGGTGATCTTGGGCGCCTGCCGCCACTTGGTGATGTAGTGCAGGATCACCCAGGGCATCCCGATGAAGAGCGTGCCGCAGACGGCGATGGGGACGAGGACGTCCTCCATCTCAGCCGTCCTTTCCGACGCGGGCCTTCATCGCGGCGAGTTCGGCCTCGACCTTCTCGGCCGACTTGAGCTCGGCGATTTCCTCGTCGAGCGTCTTGGGCGGGGCGCCGAAGCCGGCGACCTCGGCGCGGCCCTCGGCCATGTCGACACGACGCTCCATGATCTCGAAGCGGCTGAACGCGTCCTGCATCTTGGGCCCGGCGTAGAGGTCGCGCAGCTTGAAGCGGTTCTGCGCCGATTCGAGCCGCGTCGCGATCGAGTTCTGGCGGGTGCGTGCCTCGCGCAGCTTGCCGGTGAGCTTGGCGATGTCCTCTTCCGAGCTGCGCAGCGCCTCGTCGAGGACGCCGATCTCGCCGCTGAGCTGGCCGGCCATGTCGGCGGCCTTCTGCTTCTCGACGAGCGCAGCCTTGGCGAGGTCCTCGCGGCCCTTCGACAGCGCGAGCTCGGCCTTTTCGGTCCAGCTCTCCTGCAAGCTGCCGAGCTTGCTGATGTGGCGGCGCATTTCCTTCTGGTCGGCAATGGTGCGCGCGGCAGAGGCGCGGACTTCGACCAGCGTTTCCTCCATCTCGAGGATGATCATGCGG
The DNA here is from genome assembly GCF_035019905.1 of Sphingomonas sp. 10B4. Lineage (NCBI taxonomy): Bacteria > Pseudomonadati > Pseudomonadota > Alphaproteobacteria > Sphingomonadales > Sphingomonadaceae > Sphingomonas > Sphingomonas sp. 10B4. Next base: position 2,622 of record NZ_JASJVC010000017.1, read on the forward strand.
ATCATCTTGGCGGGGTCTTCGGCCTTGTCGAGCAGGTCGGTGAAGTTGGCGGCGATGATGTCGCGGGTTCGGCTGAAGATGCCCATGATGTTACTCCTTCGGGGGGTACGCAGATACTGGCGAGAAAACTCAGGCGATCGTGTGGATCGCGGCAGGGGCGGCAGTGGCCGGGCCGACGGTGCCGACGATGGCGACCGACCCGATCAGGACGGTGGCGACGAGGGCGACGAAGATCTGGGCGACCGAGTTGCCCGACTTATATTCGCTGTTCATTTCGTGTCTCCTTGGCGGAAGTGCGGAGCCCCGTGGGGCGATGCCAACAGCTTTGCAGGGAGCGTGCCAGTTTTCGAAATGGCGGATTTGCGTGGGTTTGGGTGTGGTAGTTGAAAAACACACTTGCCAAGGCTTGGGATTTTACGCCAAGCGTTGGGAATGGAGCGAACGACCCAAGTGATCGGACAATCGGGCGCGTTTCTCGATGCGCTCGAACTCGCCAGCCGCGCGGCGGCGCTCGACCGGCCGGTACTCGTCATCGGCGAGCGCGGGACGGGCAAGGAACTCGTCGCCGAGCGCCTGCATCGCCTGAGCCCGCGCTGGGACCAGCCGCTCGTCATCATGAACTGCGCGGCGCTGCCCGAGACGCTGATCGAGGCCGAGTTGTTCGGGCATGAAGCGGGCGCGTTCACCGGCGCGACCAAGGCGCGGGCAGGGCGGTTCGAGGAAGCGCACCGTGGCACGCTGTTTCTCGACGAGCTCGGCACGCTATCGATGGCGGCGCAGGACCGGCTGCTGCGCGCGGTCGAATATGGCGAAGTGACGCGGATCGGGTCGTCGCGGCCGATGCGGGTCGACGTGCGGATCGTGGCGGCGACCAACGAGCATTTGCCCGACAAGGTCGCGCGGCATCAGTTTCGCGCCGATCTGCTCGACCGGTTGAGTTTCGAGGTGGTGACGTTGCCGCCGATGCGCGCGCGCGTGGACGACATTCTGGTGCTGGCCGAGCATTTCGGCCGGCGGATGGCGTCCGAGCTCGGGCGTGACCATTGGCCGGGCTTCACCAAACCGGCCGAAGCGGCGCTCGTCGCGTACCAATGGCCGGGCAACGTGCGCGAGCTGCGCAACGTGGTCGAGCGTGCGGTGTATCGCTGGGATCTGGACGGGCCGATCGACGCGATCCAGTTCGACCCGTTCCACTCGCCGCACCGGCCGGCGACAATGGTGTCGCTTGCCGAGCCCAGCGCAGTCGCACCAGCGGCACCGCCCGTCGCAGCGCCGCCGTCCGCGGCAGCCGCGGAACCGATGGATTACAAGGCGCGGCTCGCGCGCTTCGAGTGCGAGATGCTGCAGACGGCGATGGCCGAGAACCGCTTCAACCAGCGCGCGACCGCCGAGGCGCTGGGCCTCAGTTACGACCAGTTGCGCCACGCGCTGAAGCGCCACGGGCTGATTTCGGGCGCGGCGACAGAATCGGTTGCGTAACGAGCGGGCGGGACCCATTTGCCGGGCCTGACGTTTGCGTATCGAGCTTTACAGGAGAAGACCCATGGCTTTCGAACTTCCCCCGCTGCCTTATGCCTATGACGCGCTGGAGCCGACGATCTCGAAAGAGACGATGACCTTCCATCATGACAAGCATCATGCGGCTTACACGAACAAGCTCAACGAAGGCGTCGCTGCCGACCCGAAGCTCGAGGGCAAGACGATCGAGGAAATCCTCGGCATGATCTCGACGCTGCCGCCGCTCGTGCGCAACAATGGCGGCGGTTTCTGGAACCACGATTTCTTCTGGAAGATCATGGGCCCGGCCGGCTCGACCAAGCCGTCTGGCGCGCTCGCCGAGGCGATCGACGCCTATGGCGGCCTCGACAAGCTCAAGGACGATTTCAACACCAAGGGTGCGGGCCAGTTCGGTTCGGGCTGGGCGTGGGTGATCAAGGACGAGAGCGGCGCGCTGAAGGTCGTCTCGACGCCGAATCAGGACAACCCGCTGATGGACGACGCCAAGGACAAGGGCACGCCGATCCTCGCCAACGACGTGTGGGAGCATGCCTATTACCTCACCTACATGAACGACCGTCCGGGCTATCTGAAGGCGTGGTGGGACGTGGTGAACTGGGACGAAGCCGGCAAGCGGTTCGACGCGGCCTGAGCCACAGCGGCGGTTCAAACGATTGCAGTTGCACGCGGTGCAGTTGGTAGCGCGTACATTGCAGTTGCTAAGGATCCTGCTGCAGTGCACAAAGAGTGTGCCTTTCAGGCATCCTCTCCTAAAACTTTCACGGCCGGTCGAAAGACCGGCCTTTTTTTTGTTTGGGCGGCTGGTATAGCGAAATCGCTGTCGTAGCGCCGGATCAGAACACAAAAGACGGATGAGGGGCCGCCGGTCAAAACCGGCAACGGCGACACGATCGTGCGGGGGATCGAGCGAATGCGCTCTCCCCCGCGATTTGCAGGTATGGTCTAACTCTCCACGTCACCCCGGGCTTGTCCCGGGGTCTACCGTGCCGCGCGCACTTCGGGCGCAGAACGGGCATCCCGGTGGACCCCGGGACAAGCCCGGGGTGACGCTCAGGTAGCTTAATCTGCGCGAATCACTCCACTGGCGGGACGGGCGGGTCGTCCTGCGTGTTGAAGCCGTGCTTCATCAGCATCGGGACATTGGCGAAGGCGAAGATCAAGGTCAGCGGGATCACGCCCCACAGCTTGAAGCCGAGCCAGAAGGCGTAGCTGAATTCGTGGCGGACGATTTCATTGATGACCGCGAGGAAGGCGAAGAACAGCGCCCAGTTGATCGTCAGCTTGCGCCAGCCGGTCTCGTTCAAGCCGGGATAGGCAGCTTCGAGGAACAGGCTGAGCAGCGGCCGTCCGGTCACCAGGCCGAAGACCAGAATTGCCGAGAGCATCGCGTAGATGACCGTCGGCTTGATCTGGATGAATTCCTTATTGTGGAAATAGAGCGTCAGCCCGCCGAACACGAGCACCAGCGTCCCCGTCAGCCACAGCATGGGCGAGATCCGGCCCGAGCGGACGAGCGAATAGATCATCGCCGCGATGCTCGCGATCATGAACGCGGTCGTCCCCGCGATCAGTTTGACCATGTCGATTCCGGGCGTCAGGAAATTGACGAGGAAGAAGATCGCGATCGGGCCGATGTCGATCGCCAGGCGCTGCCCGGCGCCGAGCGGCTTCTTGGGGGAGGTAGGGGTCATTTGCGGACCCCTTCCACGCCGGCGATGATCCGCGCAACCTCGTTCGCGTCGAACGGGCGCAGATCGCCCATGCCCTCGCCGACGCCGATCGCGTGGATCGGCAGGCCGTATTGCTCGGCCGCCGCGACGAGCACGCCGCCGCGTGCGGTGCCGTCGAGCTTGGTCATCACGAGGCCGGTTACGCCGGCATCCTTCTTGAACACCTCGATCTGGCTGAGCGCGTTTTGCCCCGTCGTCGCGTCGAGCACGAGCAGCACGTCGTGGGGGGAATCGACGTTGAGGCGGCCGAGCACGCGGCGGATCTTCGAGAGTTCGTCCATCAGCTCGCGCTTGTTCTGCAGGCGCCCGGCGGTGTCGACGATCAGCACGTCGATGCCGGTGGCGGTCGCCTGCTTGACCGCCTCATAGACGATCCCCGCCGCGTCGCCGCCTTCTTTGCCTGAGATGATCGGCACGCCGGCGCGCTCGGCCCAGGTGGCGAGCTGGCCGATTGCGGCGGCGCGGAAGGTGTCGCCGGCGGCGAGCATCACGCCGTAATCCTGTTCCTTGAGCAGATGCGCGAGCTTGGCGATCGTCGTCGTCTTGCCCGAGCCGTTGACGCCGATCACCAAGATGACGTGCGGGCGCGGGAAGCCGGTGATCTCGAGCGGCTTGGCGACCGTATCGAGCACCTTCTCGATCTCCTCGGCGACGACGAGGCGGATGCCGAGATCCTCCATGTCGCGCTCGAACACGCCGGTCGACAGGCGGTGGCGGATGCGCGCGGCGGTTTGCGGGCCGAGGTCGGAGGCGATCAGCGCCTCCTCGATCTCGTCAAGCGTCGCGCGGTCGAGCGGGCCGGTGCCGAGCCCGGCGAGATTGCCGAGCAGCCGGTCGGAGGTGCGCTTGAACCCGCCGAGGAGTTTGTCGTGCCAAGTGGGGGTCATGCGATGATCTCTTGCAACTGCAACGGATTTTCCTTCCCCGGCGAAGGCCGGGGCCCAGGAGAAATGGCGGATGTTGGTGAGGGCTGGACTTCCCCACGGCCGTTCCACGACTGGGCCCCAGCCTGCGTCGGGGAAGCGGGGAGGGGAATGGCGCGAAGCGTGCTGCCGTTGGTGTCGATGATGCGAACGGTCTGCACCACCCCGACTGCCCGCGTGTCGAAGCGCACCTCGGCGAAACCGGGCGTATGGCCGCGATCGCCCGGTCGCTCGACCAGCACGTCCTGCGTCGTGCCGATCAGCCCGCTCAGCCACACCGCCTTGCGCCGCTCGCCAGCCGCGCGCAGCAGCGCCGCGCGCGTCTTGCGGACGGGCACGGGCACCGCCGGCATCCGTGCGGCAGGCGTGCCGTCGCGCTCCGAATAGGGGAAGATGTGCGCGTGGACCACGTCGCAATCGTCGATCAGCGCGAGCGTGTCGGCGAACATCGCATCGTCCTCGGTCGGGAAACCGGCGATCAGGTCCGCGCCGATCGTGATGTCGCCGCGCGCCGCCTTGAGGCGTTCGACCAGCGCGACGCTTTGGGCGCGCGCATGACGGCGCTTCATCCGCTTGAGGATCATGTCGTTGCCCGCCTGGAGCGAGAGGTGGACATGCGGCATCAGGCGCGGCTCCTGCGTCAGCAGCGCGAACAGGCGATCGTCGATCTCGATCCCGTCGAGCGACGACAGCCGCAGCCGTTCGAGCGCGGGAACGTGGCGGAGGATCCGCTCGACCAGCTGCCCGAGGCTCGGTGCGCCGGGGAGATCGGGGCCGTAGCTGGTGAGGTCGACGCCGGTTAGCACGATCTCGCGGTGGCCCGCATCGACCAGTCCCGCGATCCGCTCGATCACCGCGCCGGCCGGAACCGAGCGGCTGTTGCCGCGGCCGTAGGGGATCACGCAGAAGGTGCAGCGATGGTCGCAGCCGTTCTGCACCTCGACAAAGGCGCGGGCGTGCGCGGCGAAAGCGGGCGCAAGGTGCGAGGCGGTTTCGCGGACGCGGAGGATATCGCCGACGATCACCGGATCGGGGGCTGCCCACGCTTGCGCCGTCAGTTTCTCGGCGTTGCCGAGCACGCGGTCGACCTCGGGCATCGCAGCGAAGCTCGCCGGATCGATCTGCGCGGCGCATCCCGTCACCACCAACTGCGCCAGAGGCCGCTCGGCACGCGCGCGGCGGATCGCCTTGCGCGTCTCGGCGACCGCGCCGTTGGTGACGGCGCAGCTGTTGACGACGACCAGATCCCGCCCGCCAACAAGCGCGCGGATCGCTTCGCTTTCGGCGATGTTGAGGCGACAGCCGAGGGAGATGATCTGCGGTTCGGGCATTGCGTCGCGATCTAGGGGGCGTGGGGCGGTAAGTCCATGGATCGCGCGTCGCGGCGGCGGAAGGGCGGGCGCGGGAGTGGGTCGGCCTAAGGCTGGCGTCGACCTCTCCACGGGCCGCCCCACCCCCAGCCCCTCCTTTTCAGGGAGGGGGGTGAGAGGTCAGCCCGCGCGGCGTTCGTCGGGCTCGCCCGCTTCGCTCGCCGCGTTCTGCAACAAGCGCCGCTCGGCGAGCAGTCGCCGCGTGTTGGCGATGCTCGTCGGACGTCCGTAGAGATAGCCCTGGCCCTTCCCACAGCCGAGGCCGCGCAGCCGCTCCTCGACCGCGAGATCCTCGATCCCCTCAGCGGTGATCGGCAAATTGAGGCTGTCACCGAGCCGCGTGATCGCGGTGACGATCGCGGCGCTTTCGGTGTTCTCGGTCATCGACATGATGAAGCTCTTGTCGATCTTGATCCGATCGAACGGCAGCGCGCGCAAATGTGCGAGCGACGAATAGCCCGTCCCGAAATCGTCGAGCGCGAGCCGGATTCCCTGGTTCTTGAGGCTGCCGACGATCGATTGCGCGAGCGGGAGATTGTCGAACAACGCGGTCTCGGTGATCTCGATCTCGAGCCGGCTCGCCGGGAAGCCCGTCTCGGTCAGCACCTTGATGATCTTCTGTGCGAGCCATGCGTCGCGCAGCTGGCTCGGCGAGATGTTGACCGACAGCGACAGCGCCGCGTCCCAATCCTTCGCGGCAAGGAACGCCTGGCGCATCAGCGACAGCGAGAGATCGGCGATCATCCCGGTTTCCTCGGCGATCGGGATGAAGGTGTCGGGCACGATCAGCCCGCGCGTCGCATGTTCCCAGCGCGCCAGCACTTCGAACCCGCTTAGCCGGCCCGTCGTGAGGTCGATCTGCTGTTCGAAATAGGGGACGATCTCCTGGCGCGGGATCGCGTTGCGCAAGCCCACTTCGAGCTCGTTGCGCGCTTGCAGCTCGCGCTCCATCGACAGGTCGAACCAGGCGAAGCGGTTGCGGCCCGAATTCTTGGCGGCGTACATCGCGATGTCGGCCGAGCGCATCAGCGCGTCGATGCTCGCGCAATCGAAGTCCGAGCGGGAAATGCCGACCGAGACCGAAATGTGCAGCTGCAATCCCTCGATCCGGAACGGCTGGGCGAGTTGGCTGACGAGCTTTTCGGCGATCCGCTCGACGGTCGCGGGGTGCGCCGCATCGAACAGGAAGGCGCACGCGAATTCGTCGCCGCCGAAGCGCGCGGTGAGCGCGACGCTCGGCATCGCCTCGGCGATCTGCAGCGCGACCTGCTGGAGCAGCGCGTCGCCGGTCGCATGGCCGTGCATGTCGTTGACCATCTTGAAATGGTCGAGATCGAGCATCAGCAGCGCCATCGCCTTGTTGCGCGCCTGCGCCCGCACGAACATCGCGGCGCCTTCCTCGGCCAGGCTGCGGCGGTTGAGGAAGCCCGTGAGCGGATCCTTGGCGGCGAGCATCTGCGCGCGCTCCTCCGCGGCGGTGCGGATCGTCACTTCATGCGCGAGCTCGCGGTGGCGGCGCCAGCCGAACAGGATCAGCGCGACGTTGAGCAGCAGCGCGATCACCAGCGTCTGGTCGGGCCCTTCGCCGCCGTAGAAATAGCGCCGGACGGTGGTCGACAGTACCGAGCTGCCGGTCCCGACGAACAGCAGGATCGAGGCGACCGTAATCGCGCCGTTGAGGATCTCGCGGCGTTTGGGCGGGGCAGAGCTGCCCGCGTCGCTTGGTTCGCCACGTATCTCGACCGTCATAGAAAGCTGTCCACCCCACACTGAACCTGTCTCTTGTCATGACAGCCGTGTAGATCGCGTTAAGCCCGACGGTTGCGCGACGCATCGAAACGGCGTAGGGCGCGCCGATCGTTCCTGCACTGGAGCGTAAGGGCTGCCCCATGGGGCTACGCCGGCCGACGAGGTTTCGTCCGCCGGCGTTCTTTGCGTTACGGTGCGGCGGCGATGTTTTGGAAGGGTTTTTTCGGATGTTCGAGAGCCTGAGCGACCGTCTTGGCGGTGTGTTCGATCGGTTGCGGGGGCGTGGTGCGCTCACCGAGGCAGACGTGCGCGGCGCGATGCGCGAAGTGCGAGTCGCGCTGCTCGAGGCCGACGTCGCGCTGCCGGTGGCACGCGATTTCGTCGATAAGGTCACCGAACAGGCGGTCGGCCAGAACGTGCTGCGTTCGGTCACGCCTGGGCAGCAGGTCGTCAAGATCGTCAGCGATGCGCTGACCGAGATGCTCGGCGCAGAGGCCGCCGAGCTCGAACTCGGCGTGACGCCGCCGGCGATCATCATGATGGTCGGCCTGCAGGGCTCGGGTAAGACGACCAGCACGGCTAAGATCGCGCTGCGCCTCGCCAAGCGGCAGGGCAAGAAGGTCTTGATGGCGTCGCTCGACGTCAATCGCCCGAACGCGCAGGAACAGTTGGCCGTGCTCGGCACCCAGGCCGAAGTCTCGACGCTGCCGATCGTGGCGGGCCAGCAGCCGGTCGATATCGCGCGGCGCGCTGTGCAGGCGGCGAAGTTGCAGGGCTATGACGTCCTGATGCTCGACACCGCGGGTCGTCTCCACGTCGACCAGGCGCTGATGGACGAGATGCGCGCCGTCGCCGACGTCGCCAAGCCGAACGAGATCCTGCTCGTCGTCGACTCGCTGACCGGCCAGGACGCCGTCAACGTCGCGCAGAACTTCTCCGAGCAGGTTCCGCTCACCGGCATCGTGCTGACCCGGATGGACGGCGATGCGCGCGGCGGTGCGGCATTGTCGATGCGTGCCGTCACCGGCAAGCCGATCAAGTTCGCCGGCATGGGCGAAAAGCTCGACGCGCTCGAGGCGTTCGATCCAAAGCGCGTGGCCGGCCGGATCCTCGGCATGGGCGACGTGGTCGGGCTCGTCGAGCGCGCGGCCGAAGCGATCCAGGTCGAAGACGCCGAGAAGATGGCCGCCAAGATGGCCAAGGGGCAGTTCGATCTCGACGATCTGCGCGCGCAGCTCAAGCAGATGCAGCGGATGGGCGGCATCGGCGCGCTGGCGGGCATGATCCCCGGCATGGGCAAGGCCAAGGGCATGGTCGATCAGGTGGGCGGCGAGAAGGTGCTCGTTCGGATGGACGCGATCATCACCTCGATGACCGCCAAGGAGCGGCGCAAGCCCGAGCTGCTCAACGCCAAGCGCAAGATCCGCGTCGCCAAGGGCTCGGGCACGACCGTGCAGGACGTCAACAAGCTCCTGAAGATGCATCAGGAAATGGCCAACGCCATGAAGAAGATCAAGAAGATGGGCGGCCTTGCCGGCATGGCCAAGATGTTCGGCGGTGGCGGCGGCATGGGCGGCCTCGGCGGTGCGCTCGGCGGAATGGGCGGGATCGACCCGGCCAAGATGCTGAGCGGCGGCGGGGGCGGTCTTCCCGGCCTTGGCGGCGGCCAGACCAAGCTTCCCCCCGGCTTCGAGAATTTGCTCAAGAAGAAATAAGTTCAACCCGTTCAACAGATTAAAGCAAGAAGGTACTCTATCATGGCAGTCAGCATTCGTCTTTCGCGCGGCGGTTCCAAGAAGCGCCCGTATTACCGCATCGTCGTCGCCGATGCGCGCGCACCGCGCGATGGCCAGTTCATCGAGAAGATCGGCACCTACAACCCGCTCCTCGCCAAGGATGACGAGAAGCGCATCGTGCTCGACACCGAGCGTGCGACTTACTGGCTCGGCGTCGGCGCACAGCCGACCGACCGCGTCGCCCGCTTCCTCGACGTGAAGGGTGTGCGCGAGCGCGCTGCCCGCAACAACCCGAACAAGGGCAAGCCCGGCGAGAAGGCCGTCGAGCGCGTCGAAGAGCGCCAGAAGAAGCTCGACGATGCCGAGGCCGCCAAGGTCGCAGCAGCCGCCGCCGAGGAAGAAGCCAAGGTTGCAGCCGCTGCTGCTGCGGAAGAGGCCAAGGCCACTGCCGCTGCCGAGGCTGCTGAAGCCGCTGCCGCTGCCAGCCAGGCCGAGACCGAAGCTGTCGTCGCTTCGGAAGTAGAAGCCGCGACCGAAACCCCGACCCCGGAAGCCGAAGCCGTTGCTGAGGCGACCTCGGAAGAAACCCCGGCGAACGGCTGATGCAAAAGGACAACCCCGTCACGCTCGCCGTCATCATCGGCGCGCACGGCGTGACGGGGGAGGTCCGTCTCAAGGTCTTCACCGAGGATCTTGCTGCGTATACCGACTTCAACGGCGGCACGCTGTCGTTGAAGTCGGTGCGCCACGGCAGCAACGGCATGATCGCGCGGATCGCCGAAGTGACCGACCGCAATAAGGCCGAGGCCTTGCGCGGGACCGAGTTGACCGTACCGCGCTCGGCGCTGCCGCCGCTTGAGGACGGCGAATATTATCACACCGATTTGCTGGGCTTGCCTGCGGTTTCGACCACGGGCGAGGCGCTCGGCCATGTCGTCGCGATCGACGATTTCGGCGCGGGCGACGTGATCGAAATCGAACGGCCGTCCGAGGACGGCAAGCCGGGCAAGCGCTTTATGATCCCGATGAACGCCGACGCGGTGCCCGAATGGGATGCCGAAAAGCTCGTCGTCGAAGTCGGCTTTATCGTCTGAGCGGCTGTCGCTCGTCGAGCAGGTTGCGGATCGTCGTCGCGGCGACGCCCGCTTCGCCCATTGCGTGGCTGATCTGGTCGAGCCCCTTCACGACATCACCCGCCGCGAACAGGCCGGGGATCGAGGTGCGCTGGTGGTCGTCGACCTCGAGGCAGCCCTCGTCGGTTGCGTTGGCGCCCGCCGCGACCGCGAGCTTTGACCGGATCGTCGAGCCGAGCGCGGGATAAATGCTGTCGAAGCTGAGTTCGCCGTCTGGCGTGGTTACGACGATCTGGTCGCCCTCGACCTCGATCGGCGTGCAAGGCCCGTCGCGGTGGACGATGCCCGCTTCATCAAGCTTGGCGCGGCAGCTGTCGTCGAGATCGTGCGCGCCGCCGGGGGCGATCAGCGTGACGTCGCGGGTATAGCCGCGCAGGAACAGCGCCTCCTTCATGCCGTGCGTGCCCGTGCCGACGATGCCGACGCGCTTGTCGGTGACCTCATAGCCATCGCAGATCGGGCAATAGCGGATCAGGCCGCGTTCGAGCGCTGCGTCGTGCACGGCGTCGTCCATCGTCGGGCGGAGGTTGACCACACCGGTTGCCAGCAGCACCGAGCGGGTCGCAAAGCTCCGGCCTTCGACCTGCACCTCGAAATCATCGCCCTTCGGAACGATGGCGGTGACCTCGGCCTCTTCGCGCAGTGCGCCGAATTCGGCCGCCTGTTCGCGCATCAAGCGGAGCAGTTCGGTGCCCTTGATCCCGCCGGGATAGCCGGCATGGTTGTGCGTCCGCGGGATCAGCGCGGCGCGGCTGCTGCCGCAATCGAAGAGCCTGATCTTCAGATGAAAACGCGCGAGGTAGATCGCGGCGGTAAGGCCGGCGGGACCGGCGCCGATGATGATGCAATCGTCCATGGCTGCGATACGCGCGAGAGAGCAGGGCGTTCCTTGACGGGTTTGCGGAATGTATATACGCTTTGTATATACGAAGTTTGAGATGGGCGACGAATACACTGCTAAAACCTTCAAGTCCGGCAACTCGGTCGCGCTGCGATTGCCGAAGGCGTTGGGCGTGAAGGAGGGCATGGAGATGAAAGTGCGTGAGGATCGCGGCAGCTTCATCGTCGAGCCGGTCAACATCCCCAAGCGTAAGTTCAATATCGATAAGGTCTGGGGTATCGGCCAACATCTCGACCTGAAGCCCATCGCGAGCGAAGATCGCGTTTTTGAGCATCGCACCTTGCTGTCGGACGATCCTGATTGGCTTGCGCCGGTCGAACCTGAAGCGTGAAGTATCTTCTCGACAGCAATATCATCATCGCAGCGATTTCGGCATCGAGTTCTCGGTTGCGGGAGCGGATGGCGATGTGCGACGAGGATGATATGGTTACGTCGGCGATTGCCTATGCCGAGGTCGCGCATGGCGCGATGAATGGCAAGCCGCCGCCGCTTGACATTATCGACGCGTTTCTGGAGAGCATCCCGGTACTGCCGTTCGATCAGGCATCGGCTCGGATTTATGCAGCGCTTCCCTTCGTTCGGGCAAGCTACGAAAGGCTGATCGCGGCGCACGCTCTTGCTTGCAAGCTGACCATTGTCACCGGGAATGTCCGTGACTTTAAGGGTATTCCCGATCTTTGTGTCGAGGATTGGACGCTGGCATGACCTTCGCCGCGACTATCCTCACGCTCTACCCCGAGATGTTCCCCGGACCGCTTGGCCTGTCGCTCGCCGGCCGCGCGCTCGGTGAGGGCAGATGGAGCCTCGACGCGCGCAACATCCGCGATTTCGCGACCGACAAGCACAGCACGGTCGATGGCACGCCGGCGGGCGGCGGGGCGGGGATGGTGCTGCGCCCCGATATCCTCGCGGCAGCGATCGACAGCGTCCCCGCCGGGCGACCGCTGCTCGCGATGACGCCACGTGGGAGCCCGCTTACGCAGGCGCGCGTGCGCAGACTCGCCGAAGGTCCCGGCGTCACCATCCTCTGCGGGCGCTTTGAAGGCTTCGACGAACGCATCTTCGCCGCGCGCGAGATTGAGGAGGTGTCGATCGGCGACTATATCCTGTCGGGCGGCGAGATGGGCGCGCTCGTCCTGCTCGATGCTTGCATTCGGCTGCTCCCCGGCGTAATGGGCGCGGCTCACAGTGGCGTGGACGAGAGCTTTGAAACGGGGCTGCTCGAATACCCGCAGTACACCCGACCTTATGAATGGGAAGGGCGCACGATCCCCGAAGTGTTGCGATCGGGGGATCATGCGAGGATTTCGGCATGGCGCAAGCACATGGCCGAGACCGAAACACGGCTAAGGCGGCCGGATCTCTGGGAGCGCCATGAGGGTGCTCGGGTCCAGTCGCCCTCTGGCGCGCGACGAACGAAGAAGGACGCATGAGATGAATCTCATCCAGACGATCGAAGCCGAGAACATCGCGAAGTTTCTCGAGAACAAGAAGATCCCCGAATTCCGCCCCGGCGATACGCTGAAGGTCGGCGTGAAGGTGGTCGAAGGCGAGCGCACCCGCGTCCAGAACTACGAAGGCGTGTGCATCGCGCGTTCGAACAAGGGCATGGGTTCGAACTTCACCGTACGGAAGATTTCGTTCGGTGAAGGCGTCGAGCGCGTTTTCCCGCTGTATTCGCCGAACATCGACAGCATCGAAGTCGTCCGCAAGGGCGCGGTGCGGCGTGCGAAGCTGTATTACCTGCGTGGCCGCACCGGCAAGTCGGCGCGTATCGCCGAGCGTCGCGACACGCGTCCGGCCAAGACGGTCGCTGCCGCCGAGTAATCGGATCGCCAGCGCTGCAAGGCACAGGAAAGGGCGCGGGGATTTCGATCCCCGCGCCCTTTTTGTTTGTGCTTAGGCCTCGGCGCGGACCAGGGGCGCGTGGCGGTCGACCAGGATCGCGCTTGTCTGGTTCAGGCCGATCAGCTCGACGATCGTCCCGTGGCGCCGCATCTTGGTGACCAGATCCTCGAGCGTGCCGACCGCGGTCACGTCCCACAGATGCGCATGCGTCAGGTCGATGCGGACGGTCCGCGCCGTATCGCGCAGGTCGAACTGATCGGCGAAGATCTCGGCGCTGGCGAAGAACACCTGCCCCGACACGGTGTAGATGCGCGTATCGGTCGCTAGATCGAACGTGGTCTCGGCGCGCAGCAGCTTGGTCACCTTGAAGGCGAAGAACACGCCGCTGAGCAGAACGCCTACGCCGACGCCGGCGGAGAGATCGTGCGTCACCACCGTCACCACGACGGTCGCGAGCATGACGACGCCCGAGACTTTGGGATGCCGCGCCAGATCGGCGAGCGAGCTCCACGAGAAGGTGCTGATCGACACCATGATCATGATCGCCACCAGCGCCGCGACGGGCATCTGCGCGACCCACGGGCGGAGCGGCACCATGATGACGAGCAGGAACACCCCCGCCGCGAGTGTCGACAGCCGCCCGCGGCCGTCATAGCGGACGTTGCCGACGGTCTGGCCGATCATTCCGCAGCCCGCGATCCCGCCGAACAGTCCCGCCGCGACATTTGCGAGCCCGAGCCCGCTGCACTCGCGCGCCTTGGAGCTGGCGGTGTCGGTGAGATCGTCGACAACGCTCGCGGTCATCATCGATTCGAGCAGGCCGACCGCGGCCATCGCGAAGGCGTAGGGCGCGACGATGCGCAGCGTCGCCCAGTCGAGCGGGACGTTCGGCAAGGCGAACGCGGGCAAGGATGTGGGGAGCCGACCGAGATCGGCGACGGTGTGGATCGGCATCGGGAAGGCGATGCTGATCGCGGTCAGCACGACGATGCAGATCAGCGGGGAGGGGATCGCGGTCGTGATGCGCGGGAGGAGGTAGATGATCGCCAGGCCGCCCGCGATCATCGCATAGGTGTGCCAGGTGACGCTGAGCATCTGCGGCATCTGTGCCGAGAAGATCAGGATCGCGAGCGCGTTGACGAAGCCCGTCCTCACCGAGCGCGAGACGAAACGCAGCAGCACGTCGAGCTTGAGCAGCCCGAACGCAATCTGGAGCAGGCCGGCGAGCACCGTCGCGTAGAGCAGGAACTGCAGGCCGTGGCCGTGCACCAGCGCCGCCGCGACGAGCGCGACCGATCCGGCGGCGCCCGAGATCATCGCTGGGCGCCCGCCGAAAAAGGCGAGCACGATGCCGATGACGAACGAGGCGAATAGGCCGACTTCGGGGTCGATCCCGGCGACGAACGAAAAGGCGATGACTTCGGGGATCAAGGCAAAGGTGCCGACCAGACCGGCGAGGAGGTCGCGCCGGGCGCCACCGATGCCGCTGAACCATTCGGCGCGATACCGGGAAAGGGGAGAGCTGTTCATAAAAGGAGTGTCCGCAGAAATCGCAGCTGCGCCGACTCTCTGGAGCGGCGTCGAAAAAAGAATGCGATGTGCGTTGTCCGGCGGATCGGCGGCCGGAATAGCCACCCGGATTTGCACCGGGTCCATGCGAGTGCGCTCTAGATACTGCGGTTTGTGCTGCGGCGCAACACGGTGGGTCGCTACAGCACCCGCAACCCCAATTCTCCCAGCAACTGCCCGGCCTGCTCACGCGAGATCGTCGCGCCGCGGAACTGGCGCGCATCGACCAAGGCGATCCCGCCGAGATCACAGCCGCGCAGGTCGGCGCCGTCGAAGCGGCAGCCGGTGACCCCTGCGTCGCGCAGGCTGCACGCCTCGAACACCGCCGCGCGGAAATCGCTCTTGCGCAGATCGGCCTGGCCGAAGTCGATCTTGCGCAGCGTCTGCTTGCGGAAGGAGAAATTGGGCAGCTTGGCGTTGATCAGCAGCACTTCGTCGAGGCGCAGGTCGAACGCTTTGGCGTCGGACAGATCGGCGCCGGTGAGCTTGCAGCGTTCGAAGCTGGCGGCGGTCAGCGTGGCACCACGCAGGCTCACGTTGTTGAGATCGCTCGCCTCGAAGCGCGCGTCGGCGAGATCGGCGCGGGTCAACTGCGCGAAGGCGGCGCGGCACGAGATCCACGCCGTCGCCTCGAGCGGCGCGCCCGATAGGTCGGCGCGGCGCAGGCTGCACCGCTCGAAGCGCCAGTGCGACAGATCGAGCCCCGACAGGTCGGCGTCGTCGAGGTCGCAGTCTAGGAGATGCTGCGGGCCGTTCGCGATGAGGCGTTCGAGGTCGGCGCGTTGCAGCGGTTCTTCGCGCGACACGGTGGGGAGGGGGTCGGTCATCGCTCCTCCTAGCCCGATGCGACGCGCAGCGCGACCTACCGGAACGCGATCAGCTTGACGCTGTCGGGCAGCGGCGGGGTGGGGGCGTCGGGATGGTCGAGGCGCGCGGTGATCGCCTCGAAGATCGGGGTGATCACCGCGCCGTCGGGATGGTGGCCGGCACCGCGGATTACCGCGCTGAAGCCGTCGCGCTTTGCGAGGAACGCGGCCTTGTGGAGTTCCTGGCCCATCGCGACGGGGACGGTGTCGTCCGCGAGGCCGTGGATCAGGAAATAGGGTTCGTCGAGCTTGGGCACCGCAGCGAGATTGTCGTAGCGATCGGCGATGAAGCTGCGCGCGATCTTGGGCGCCATCGCGCGCAGGCCGGTGAAGGTGCCGATCGTCACCAGCGCATCGAGCTTCTGCCGCATCGCCAAGCCGAACGCGACACCGCCGCCGAGGCTGTGGCCGACGACGATTACGCGGTCGCTGCCGGCAAGGCGCTTGGCCTCGGCGTAGAACGCATCGGCATCGCGCCCGAGGCCGGCTTCGTCGGCTCGGCCGGGATTGCCCGAATAGCCGCGATATTCGGCGGCGACCACGCCATAGCCCGCGGCGATCAATGGTGCGAACCAGTCGAGCGAGCCCATCGCGCTCGACGCATTGCCGTGGAAGACGAGCAGAGTCGGCCTGCCCGGCCGCGGTGCGATTTCGGCGCCAGTGATGGCAAGGCCGTCGCTCGTCGTCAGCGTTACCCGCTGCGCGCTCGCAGGGAGCGGCGCGGCGGCGATCGGGGCGGTCGGCGCGGGGTAGATCCGGTCATGGATCAACTGGCTCGACACGGGGCTTGCCGCCGCGACGAGGAGCGCGGCGCCGAGCGCGACCAGACGGATACGTCTCTGTTGCATCGAATACCCTCGCAGCGCGGCTTTCCTTCCGAAAGCGGGATCGTGTAATGCTTGCATAACACACGTCATCGCGCTATACTTTGCGCGATTTGAGGCCATGGGGGGAAACATGTCCGACGTCGCGATCACCACTGCCGCCGAACCCGATGGCGCGCCGCGCATCGCGGTGCTCGATATCCTGCGCGGGGTGGCGATCCTCGGCATTCTGTTCATGAACATCAACGACATGGGGCAGTCGCTCTATGCCTCGTTCGACGATATCCGCCATCTCGGCTGGTCGGCGAGCGATCAGGTGGCGTGGTGGCTGCGCGAGGTGTTCGCCAACGGCACGGCGCGCTGCATGCTCGAGATGCTGTTCGGCGCAGGGATGGTGATCCTGACCGACCGTGTCGCCGAACGGGCGGGCGAAAGGGTCGTGCTGCGGCGCTACTATGTCCGCAACCTGATCTTGTTCGCCTTCGGGCTGGTCCATGTCTTCATCCTGCTCTGGCCTGGCGACATCCTGCACACCTATGGGCTGGCGGCATTGGTGGCGTTCCTGTTCCGGCGGTTGCGGCCGCGGCTGCTGATCATGATCGGGCTGACGCTCGCGCTGTTCCAGCTCGTCGGCGGCGGCTATTTCGGCTATTATCAGACGCTGCAGACGCGTGCGCAGGTCGCTGCGATCGAGGCCAAGGTCGCGGCGGGTGCCAAGCCGACCGCCGACGAGCGCAAGCTGCTCAAGAGCAAGGCCGAGAAGACCAAGAAGCGCGCCGAGACCAAGGCCAAATCGCGCAGCGACATTGCGGCGGAGGACGCCGCGCGGACCGGCACCTTCGCGACCTGGGCAGCGGCGCAATGGCACAGCTTTCTCGACATAGAATCGCAATTTCTCGAAGTGCTGTTCGTCTGGGAGGCGGCGAGCGTGATGCTGCTCGGCGCGGCGCTCTACAAGCTCGGCATCCTGCAGGGGCGGCGGTCGCGGCGCTTTTATGTCGGGATGGCAGTCATCGCCTATGGTGTCGGGATCCCGCTTCGCATGATCGGCGCGCACGAGCAGATGCAGTTCGGCAACGGCCCCTACACCTTCTGGGCGAGCTACGAGATTGCGCGTCAGGCAATGACGCTCGGGCATGTCGCGCTGATCAATCTGCTCGTCTCGACCGTGTTCGGCGCGCGGCTATTGCGGCCCTTCGTTGCGGCGGGGCGGACCGCGCTGTCGATCTACATCGCGCAGACGCTGATCTGCCTCTGGGTGCTGTATCCGCCGTTCGTCCTCGGCCTGTACGGCAAGATGAGCTGGGGGCCGCTGATGGTGACCTCGCTCGTGATCGACGCGGTGCTGCTGGTCGGTGCGAACCTGTGGGTGCGGCAGTACGACATCGCGCCGGTCGAATGGGCGTGGCGGTCGCTGGTCGAGCAGCGCGTGCTGCCATGGCGCAAGCGTCCGCGCGCGCCGCAGGCCGAGGGCGCGCCAGCACTCGCCTAACGTCCCTTTACCTGGCGCGCGGGGCCCGCGATAAGCGCGCTCCACCGCCCGTCTGGGGCGCGACAGGGACTGGAGATGCGGGATGCGGGCGAGTTGGGCTTTTGCGGGCGTGATGCTCGCCTGTGCGGCGGTGCCGGCCATGGCTGCTGATCCCGTCGCCACCCCGCTGACGCTGAAAGCGGTGTTCGGCAGCCCCGATCTCTCGGGCGTCCAGCCACGCGGCGTCAAGCTCTCGCCCGATGGCACGCTGCTTACCTCGCTGCGCCCGCGCGCCGAGGAGAAGGAGCGCTTCGACCTGTGGGCGCGCGATACGCGCACCGGCGTCGAGCGGATGTTGGTCGATTCGAAGAAGGTCGGCTCGGGCGCCGAACTGTCCGAGGCCGAGAAGATGCAGCGCGAGCGCGCGCGGATCGCGGGCTCGAAGGGGATCGTGACTTATGACTGGGCACCCGATGGCAAGACGATATTGGTGCCGATCGACGGCGATTTGTATCTCGCCGGCCTCGACGGCACCACGCGGCGGCTGACCAATGCGCCGGGTGACGGCGCGCTCAACCCGGTGATCAGCCCGAAGGGTGGCTTCGTCAGCTTCGTGCGCGGGCAGAACCTCTTCGTCCAGCCGCTTGGCGGCGGCGATGCGCGTGCCGTCAGCAGCGATGGCGGCGGAACGGTGCATTGGGGCGAGGCGGAGTTCGTCGCGCAGGAAGAAATGGACCGGCGGACGGGCTATTGGTGGTCGCCTGCCGACAGCCACATCGCGGTCGAGCGCTTCGACGAGGCGCCCGTCGGGATCGTCACGCGCGCTGCGATCGGCGCGAACGGGACCAAGGTCTATGACCAGCGCTATCCCGCCGCGGGCACGCCCAACGTCGCGGTCGCGCTGTACGTGATGAAGGCGGACGGGTCGGGGAAGGTCAAGGTCGATCTCGGCACTAACCCCGACATCTATCTCGCACGCGTCGACTGGACGCCCGACGGCAGCGCGTTGCTCGTCCAGCGCGAGAGCCGCGACCAGAAGACGCTCGACATGCTCAAGGTCGATCCTGCGACGGGCAAGGCCACGGTGCTGTTCACCGAGAAATCGGGCACGCGCAGCTGGTTGAACCTCTCCGACGCCTATCGTCCGATGAAGGATGGGAGCCTGATCTGGCGTTCGGAGCGGACCGGTTTCGGCCACCTCTATCGCTTCGACAAGGGCAGGTGGACCGCGCTGACCAAGGGCGACTGGGTCGTCCAGGCGCTGCTCGGCGTCGACGAGGCCAAGGGGCGGCTGTTCTTTACCGGTAATAAGGATGGCGTGCTCGAGCAGCACCTCTATTCGGTCGACATCGCGCGCCCGAACGTAATCACGCGCCTCACCGAAGCCGGCTGGTGGAACAACGGCACGATGGACGACGCCGCGACGCGGATGATCGTCTCGCGCTCGAGCCCGACCCAGCCGACGCAGGTCTATCTCGCCGATGTCGACGGCAAGCGGCTGTCGTGGATCAACGAGAATGCGATCAAGCCAGGGCATCCATACTACCCGTATCTCGCAAGCCACCAGCAGACCAAGTTCGGCACGATCAAGGCCGATGACGGCACTGAGCTCTATTACGAGATGATCACTCCGCCGCTCGAGCCGGGCAAGAAATACCCCGTCTTCTTCCAGCATTATGGCGGCCCCGGCACCGGGCAGCAGGTCACGCGCGGCTGGGGCGGCGCGTTGCCGCAGTACCTAGTGCAGCACGGCTATATCTATTTTCAGATCGACAATCGCGGCTCGTACAATCGCGGCAAGGCGTTCGAGGATCACATCTATCGCGCGATGGGGACGGTCGAGGTCGCCGATCAGCTCGCGGGTGCGAAGTTCATCAAGAGCCAGCCGTTCGTCGATCCCGCGAAGGTCGCGATCTATGGCTGGTCCTATGGCGGCTATATGACGCTCAAGATGCTCGAGGCGAACCAGGGCGTCTATGCGGCCGGCGTGTCGGGCGCGCCGGTGACGCAATGGGAGCAGTACGACACCCATTATACCGAGCGCTACATGGGCTCGCCGGTGGCGGACAAGCAGGCTTATCTTGCGTCGGACGCGCTCGGCAAGGCGCCTGACATAAAGGATCCGCTGCTGCTGATCCACGGCATGGCCGACGACAACGTCGTCTTCACCAACTCGACGGCGTTTGCGGCACGGATGCAGGCGACCGCGACGCCGTTCGAGATGATGTTCTACCCGGGCTATACCCACCGTGTGGGTGGGCCGGGGATCAGCGAGCATCTGTGGGGGACGATCCTGACGTTCCTCGACCGGAATGTGAAGGACAAGAAGTAGGGGCGGGCGTTCTTCGCCCTCTCCGTCATCCCCGCGCAGGCGGGGATCCATTGTTACGGATGCTCTCTGCCGGCGAGACCAGCCAGAATGGATTCCCGCCTACGCGGGAATGACGGAGGAGGAGGCAACTCTACGGCTCGCCCTTAGTCCTCAGCACACCGTTCCCATAAGGCGGCTCTATCATGCGCTTCCTGACAACCTTCCATCTCTGGCCGTTCCTCGACACCGTCGTCAGCTATCTCGTCGCCTTCATCCTCGGCACGCTGATCGGTGCAGAACGCCAGTATCGCCAGCGCACCGCGGGCCTTCGCACCAATGCGCTCGTCGCGCTTGGATCGGCGGCGTTCGTCGATCTCGGGCAGCGGCTCGGCGGCGACGTCGAGTCGATCCGGATCATCGCCTATGTCGTGTCGGGGATCGGTTTCCTCGGCGCGGGCGTGATCATGAAGGAGGGGATGAACGTCCGCGGGCTCAACACTGCGGCGACGCTCTGGTGCTCGGCCGCGGTCGGCGCGATCGCGGGGAGCGACATGATCGCCGAGGCGGTGCTGCTGACCGGCTTCGTCATCCTCGCCAACACGATGCTGCGCCCGCTGGTCGACGCCATCAACCGCATCCCGCTCGAGGGGCGCAGCGTCGAGGCGACGTATAGCGTGACGATCACCACCGATGCCGAGGACGCCGGCCCGATGGGCGACTTGCTGACCGAGCATCTCGAGACCGCGCAGCTGCCCGTCGCCGAACTCGACATCATCTCGCGTGGCGAGGACCGAGTGGAGATTGTGGCCAAGCTCGTCAGTACCAATATAGCGGTCAGCGAGCTCGATGCGCTGACCGATCATCTCGCAACGGTGCATGGAATAACCCATGCGACCTGGCAGGCGCGCACGCACGATTAGCAAAGCGATTGGACGCGCCGGCGTAATGTCGCTACGGGCGCGTTCCGAATTGGAGGAAGTTATGGGTTATCGGATCGTGGTCGCGGGCGCGACGGGCAATGTCGGGCGCGAAATGCTCAATATTCTGGCGGAGCGCGAGTTCCCGCTCGACGATATCGCCGTCGTCGCGTCGTCGCGCAGCCAGGGCGACGAGGTCGATTTCGGCGAGACGGGCCGGAAGCTCAAGGTCCAGAATATCGACCATTTCGATCCGACCGGCTGGGACATGGCGCTGTTCGCGATCGGCTCGGAGGGGACCAAGATCCACGCCCCGCGCTTTGCGGCTGCCGGCTGCACGGTGATCGACAATTCGTCGCTCTACCGGATGGACCCCGACGTGCCGCTGATCGTGCCGGAAGTGAACCCCGATGCGATCGCGGGCTATACCAAGCGCAACATCATCGCCAACCCGAACTGCTCGACCGCGCAGATGGTCGTGGCGCTCAAGCCCTTGCATGATTTCGCCAAGATCAAGCGTGTCGTCGTCTCGACCTATCAGTCGGTGTCGGGCGCGGGCAAGGCGGGGATGGACGAGCTGTTCGAGCAATCGCGCAACATCTTCGTCGGCGATTCGGCCGAAGCCAAGAAGTTCACCAAGCAGATCGCGTTCAACGTGATCCCGCACATCGACAGCTTCCTCGACGACGGATCGACCAAGGAAGAGTGGAAGATGGTGGTTGAGACCAAGAAGATCCTCGACCCCAAGATCAAGGTCACCGCGACCTGCGTGCGCGTGCCGGTGTTCGTCGGGCATTCGGAATCGATCAACATCGAGTTCGAGAACGAGATCTCGGCTGCACAGGCGCAGAAGATCCTGCGCGAGGCGCCCGGCGTGATGCTGGTCGATAAGCGCGAGGACGGTGGCTATGTCACGCCGGTCGAATGCGTCGGCGAATATGGGACCTTTATCAGCCGCGTGCGCGAGGATTCGACCGTCGAGAATGGCTTGTCTTTGTGGTGCGTTAGCGACAATCTCCGCAAGGGTGCGGCGTTGAACGCAGTGCAGATCGCGGAGCTGCTCGGGCGGCGGTATCTCAACAAGGGGGACTGATGATCGGACTCGGTTTGCTGGCAGTCGCGGCGGTGCACATGTGTCCCGTCGCGAATGCGCGCTACGTCCTGCGCAGCAATCCGGGTGTCACGCTCCATTTCGAAAATGCGCCGATCAACGACGACTGGCCGCAAGGCGTGGTGGTGGCTATCCACGGCGTAAAGACTGGGCGCACCAGTTACTGGCTGCCTTGGTATGGCGGCACCGACGGTGGGCGCCACATCCGCGGGACCGCATTGCTCGATCGGTCGAAAGATTTGGAGGCGCAGCGACGGGTGGAGCGCAGGGGAGACCTGGACTTCTTCCTCCTCGATTCCCGCTATCGCTTCTTGTCTAGCCTGCCCAAGCGCGGCAGCGCCGCGCCAGCGCATCTGCTGATCCCCAACCTGGATCTCTGGCATTTCTTCGACGCTGCCGGACAGCGTGACGACTCGCCGCGGGCCTTTTTCGACCTTGTGGGATGTCATCGGTCGACGGCACATGATCGCGGGAAGGACGCCATCCTGCCGTCTGTCGCATGATGCTCGGTTGCTGTGACGGTTCGGCGCGGGCACGCTCCGTAGACCCAGCCCGCGTGTATGATCTGTATCACCGTCAGCAGCTTCGACGACCCGTCGCGCTTCCGCCCAATGCAGCATTTCTCGCCCGAGACTTGGCACGCGGCATGGCTCGACACTAAGGACCTTCCGACGACGCCGCGCGTGGCGGATAACCCCTCCACGGCCGATCGATGGATGAAAGCGCTTGGCAAACTCCCCGACTGAACCGCAGTTCTTCGAGAGCTTCGATGACACCCGCCTGGCATGGCGCGAAATGGGCGAGGGGCGCCCTGTCGTGCTGATCCACGGCTTCTTCTCGAACGCGACGATCAACTGGATCAAATATGGCCACGCCGCGAAGATCGCCGAGGCCGGTTTCCGCGTGATCATGCCCGATCTGCGCGCGCACGGCGACAGCGCCAAGCCGCATGATGCCGCCAGCTATCCGCCCGACGTGCTGATGCGCGACGGCTTCGCGCTGATCGAGCACCTCGGGCTCTCCGATTATGATCTCGCGGGCTATTCGCTCGGGGGGCGCACCACGATGCGGATGCTCGCCAATGGCGCGACGCCGCGGCGCGCGGTGCTGTCGGGGATGGGGCTCGAGGGCATCCTTCACACCTCGGGGCGCGGGCATTATTTCCACAACGTCCTGACCAACCTCGGCAGCTTCGCGCGCGGGAGCAGCGAGTGGCTGACCGAGGCGTTCCTCAAGACCACGGGCGGCGATCCGGTTGCATTGCTGCGGATCCTCGACACCTTCGTCGATACGCCGGCCGAGGCGATCGCGGCGATCGAGACGTCGACCCTCGTGGTCACCGGCGTCGACGACGAAGACAATGGCTCGGGCGAGGCGCTCGCCGAAGCGATGCGGCATGCGACCTTCCAGTCGGTGCCGGGCAACCATATGAGCGCGGTGCTCAAGCCCGAGCTCGGCGCGGCAATCGCAGAGTTTCTCGCGGCTTGACCGGGCGCGGGATGCGGCACAGATTGCCGCATCACGTAAAACGGGGCTTTCCATGATCCGCACAGGTATTTCTTCGCTCGCGCTCGTTCTGGCGCTGGCGACCACGCCGACGCTCGCCGCGGCCGCGCCGGCGCCCGCTGCTGCGACGGCCGCACCGACCACCGCCGAGGCCGATGCCTTCGTCGCGCGTGCGGAAAAGGAGCTCGCGGATTTCTCTACCCCGGCGCAGCAGGCGGCGTGGATCAACGCGACCTACATCACCGATGACACCGATGCGATCGCCGCCAAGTTCGGCGCCGAGGGCACCGAGATGCAGGTCCGCCTCGCGCTCGAGGCCGCGAAATATGCGAGCCTGCCCGGCCTGTCGTTCGACACCAAGCGCAAGCTCGACTTGCTTCGCAACGGCCTGACGCTGCCCGCACCGACCACGCCGGGTGCTGCAGCCGAGCTGTCGACGATCGTGACCAAGCTCGGCTCGGATTATGGCAAGGGCAAGGGAACGCTCGACGGCAAGCCGATCAACGGCAGCGACATCGAGGCGGCGATGGGCGAGGTGCGCGATCCTGCCAAGTCGAAGGAGATGTGGGTCAGCTGGCACGACGCCGTCGGCGCGCCGATGCGCAAGGATTTCGCGCGCGAGGTGGTGATTGCCAACCAGGGCGCGAAGGGGCTCGGTTATGCCGATGTCGGCGCGCTGTGGCGCTCGGGCTACGACATGACACCGGCTCAGTTCGAGGCGACCACCGACACGCTGTGGAAGCAGGTCGAGCCGCTCTACAAGGCGCTCCACACCTATGTCCGCTGGAAGCTCAACGCCAAATATGGCGACGCGGTGCAGCCCAAGACCGGCGCGATCCGCGCCGACCTGCTCGGCAACATGTGGGCGCAGGAATGGGGCAATATTTATGATGTCGTCGCCCCGGCAGGCGCGGGCGATGTCGGCTACGACGTCGGCGAGCTGCTCAAGGCCAAGCGCTACGATCCGATCAAGATGTTCAAGACCGGCGAGGGCTTCTATTCCTCGCTCGGCTTCAAGCCGCTGCCCGATACGTTCTGGGCGCGCTCGCAGATCATCAAGCCGGCCGATCGCGAAGTCGTGTGTCATGCCTCGGCGTGGGACGTCGACAGCGTCAACGATCTGCGCATCAAGATGTGCACCAAGGTCAATGGCGACGACTTCGTCACGATCCATCACGAGATGGGGCATAATTACTATCAGCGCGCGTACAACGCGCAGCCCTTCCTCTATCGCAACGGCGCGAACGACGGCTTCCACGAGGCGATCGGCGATTTCGTCGCGCTTTCGATCACGCCCGATTATCTCGTCAAGATTGGCCTGCTCGATCCCGCCAAGGTGCCGAGCCCCGACAAGGATATCGGCCTGCTGCTCAAGCAGGCGATGGACAAGGTCGCCTTCCTGCCATTCGGCCTGCTGGTCGACAAATGGCGTTGGGGCGTGTTCTCGGGCGCGACGCCGGAGGCGCGGTATGAGAAGAGCTGGAACGACCTGCGGCTGAAGTATCAGGGGATCGTCCCGCCGGTGCCGCGCGACGAGACGCGCTTCGATCCGGGCGCGAAATACCATGTCGCGGCGAGCGTGCCCTATGCGCGCTACTTCCTCGCGCGGCTCTACCAGTTCCAATTCTATCAGGCGGCGTGCAAGCAGTCGGGCTGGACCGGGCCGCTGCATCGCTGTTCGTTCTACGGCAACAAGGAAGTCGGCGCGAAACTCGACGCGATGCTCGCGATGGGCCAGTCGAAGCCGTGGCCCGAGGCGCTGCAGGCGTTCACCGGCAGCCGTGAGCTGTCGGGCCAGGCGATGGTCGAGTATTTCGCGCCGCTCAAGGCGTGGTTGGACAAGCAGAACCAGGGGAAGCCAAGCGGATGGTAACGTCCTTCCTGATCATGGCCGTTCTCGCGGGCCAGGCCGTCACCGGCGGGAGCCCGCCTGTGACGGTTGAGATCGTTGCGTCTGGGCATGTCGAAACGCCCGCAGATCGCTTTCGCGTCTCGGGCAACGTCCTCGCCTGCGGTGCTACAAAGGCCGAGGCGGATGCGGCGTTGGCGCGCAAGGTCGCAGAGCTCGAAGCGAGCCTGCGCGCCATTGGCGTCACCAAGGCGCAGCCGCTCGAACGGCCCTCGCTCGCCGGGATGATGGGGGCGATGTCCGGCACGCGCGGGTCGTATGGTTGCAATACGGTCGATTTGAAGGATTTGCTCGCCAGTCCCGGAGCGGCGACGAAGCCGAAGCCGGCTGAGCGGGTCGGTGCGAATGCGCCGGTTTCGTTTGACGCGCCAAGTCGGTCCGTGGCGATGCGCGCGATTGCGGCGCTTACGGCGGCCGATGCGAAACCGTCCGAAAAGCCGATCGCGATCTTGATCGACGATACGACAGCGCGGCGTGCGGCCAAGCAGCAAGCATTGACCAAGGCAAGGCAGGAAGCTGCTGCGTACGCCGTGTCGCTTGGATCCGGACCTGCCACGCTGACCAGAATCAGCGAGAAGCAGGACTGGAACTCGACCGATTTTGCGGGCCAGATGGTCCGGATGATCGGCCTCGCCGCCTCGGCTCCCGGCGACTCCGTGGCGACCGATGTGACGTTGACGGTAGAATTCAGGCTGGGCGAGCGGTGAACGATGTGTGATCGGCCGCACGACGTCCGATCACCGTCCTGACTTATTCCGGAACCGTGCCTTCATCGGCGATCCCGGCTTCGAACGACGCGCTTGAATCGGTGCCATCGGCCTGATGCGCGTGCGCGCCGGGGTTGAGCTTTTCGTCGCGCGGCGTGCTCGAGCGCAGGGCGAAGAGCGCGGCGGTGGCGGCGGCGCCGATCGCGGCGATCCCGCCGACGACGGTGGCTTTGCCCCAGCGGCTCCCTGACTTGGCGCGCGGCGTGGTTGCGGCGGCGGCAGTCGTCTTGGCAGGCGCCTTGCGCGCTGTCGCTGGCTTGCTTGCCGTCGCGCGCGTCGAGGTCGTCGGACGCGGCTTGGCGGGCTTGCGCGGGGCAGGGGCCTTGGCTGGAGTGGCCTTTACCGTGGTTTCAACTGGCGTCTTGCTGGTGGCCGCTGCCTTGCGCGGGGTGGCGGGCTTGGCCTTGGCCGGTGGGGGCGGCGTCGCAGATGCGTCCGCCGCCGGGCGCTTGGACTCGGTATCGGTCGGCTTTTTGGGCGGCGTTGCCATGGGGTCGTCCTTGTTCGTTGAGCTTGCGTAACGCACGAAGCCGCCGGGGTGTCCCCCCAACGGGGCGTGGCTTAGCGGAAGGGGGGTTCGTTGAACGCGCGGAGCTTGCGGCTGTGGAGCTTCTGCCCCTCGCGGCGCAATTCCTCGCACGCCTCGATGCCGATCCGCATATGCTCGCTGATCGCGCGTTCGTAGAAGCGGTTGGCTTGCCCCGGCAGCTTCAATTCGCCGTGGAGCGGTTTGTCCGAGACGCACAGCAGCGTCCCATAGGGCACGCGGAAGCGATAGCCCTGCGCGGCGATCGTCGCCGATTCCATGTCGATCCCGACCGCGCGGCTGAGCGAGAAGCGCAGAGCGCTGCGCGAATATTGCAGCTCCCAATTGCGGTCGTCGGTGGTGACGATCGTGCCGGTGCGCAGCCGCCGCTTGAGTTCGTCGCCCGACTGGCCCGAGATCGTCTCGGCGGCACGCGCGAGCGCGAGCTGGACCTCGGCGATCGCGGGGACGGGAATCGCGGGCGGCAGCACGTCGTCGAGCACGTGATCGTCGCGCAGATAGGCGTGCGCGAGCACGTAATCGCCGATCCGCTGGCTCGGGCGAAGGCCACCGCAATGGCCGATCATCAGCCACGCCTCTGGCCGCAGCACCGCCAGATGGTCGCAGATCGTCTTGGCGTTTGCCGGCCCGACGCCGATATTGACGAGCGTGATCCCGGTGCCGTCCGCCGCCATCAGATGATAGGCCGGCATCTGGTGGCGCCGCCATGCGCTGGTATCGGCGAGCGCCGCCTCGACATCGTCGCCCGCGCGCAGCAGCACGCCGCCCGCACCCGACACGCCACTGTAGCGCGACGGTGTGCCGTCGGATCCAGGCGCGAGCTGGCTGAACGCCCAGCGGACGAACTCGTCGACATAGCGGTGATAGTTGGTGAACAGGACGTAGCGCTGGACATGCTCGGGCGGCGTCCCGGTGTAATGCCGCAGCCGCGCGAGCGAGAAGTCGGTGCGCAGGCCATCGAACAGCGCGAGCGGGCGCGCGCCGTCGCTGACTTCGTATAGGCCGTCGGCGATCTCGTCGCCGATATGCGCGAGCTCGGTTGCCGGGAAATAGCGCGCGAGTTCGACTGCGGAGACTTGGTCGAGGCTGAGCGCGTGGCCGGGATCGATCACATACGGGAAAGGGATTTCCTGCCGCCCCGCGACCGCCTCGACCGTGACGTCGTAATCCTCGATCAGCAGCGTCAACTGTTCGGTGAGATAGTCGGCAAAGATCGCGGGCTTGGTAACGCTGATCGCGTAATCGCCCTCGGTGACGAGCCGGCCGAACGATCGCATTGGCGTCGGCCGGTCGCTCCCACCGCGATAGTGAAGGTGGATTTCGGGATAGGCGAAGCTGCCATCGTGGCGGCTTTCGGGTGCGGGTTGTTCGCCCGTCGCGAGATAGGCGGTCAGCGCCTGCTGAAGCCGCGCCACCGAGGCGCGATAGAGCCGATCGAGTTCGGCGACGATGTCGGATGCTTGCGTCATCCCAAAGGGCTAAACCGGGACCGTTACGCTGGCAAGTCGGCGCCACCCCGACGTTGGCCGGGATGGCACGCGATCTTGAGGCTGTCAGGCCTTCGCGTCTGTCTTGGTCGGCTCGTCATCCTTGGCGAGCAGCTTGCTCGCCCCGAACGCCGCACCAGCGATCGCCGCTGCTGCACCTGCCGCGATTCCGGCAGCGGCAAGCGGGTTGGCCTTGGCCGCGTCGACCGTCGCGGTGAACGCCTCGGTCACGGCGTCCTTGGCCTGCTCGAACAGACCTTCGGCCTGCTCGATGATCGTTTCGGTCGTGCTGGCCGCGGACTTGGTCGAATCGATTTTGTCGTCGCTCATGGCACTGCCCTTTCCAATGAACTCATCCCTAGCAACTCATTGAGACGGGCCAGGTTCCGTGAGCGCGATCGGCGCGGCGTCGCGATCGCTCGCTTCGCCGCGACGAGGGTCAGATTTCGCTCAGCAGATGCTCG
The DNA here is from genome assembly GCF_035019905.1 of Sphingomonas sp. 10B4. Classification (NCBI taxonomy): domain Bacteria; kingdom Pseudomonadati; phylum Pseudomonadota; class Alphaproteobacteria; order Sphingomonadales; family Sphingomonadaceae; genus Sphingomonas; species Sphingomonas sp. 10B4. The sequence goes on from NZ_JASJVC010000017.1 coordinate 31,279, forward strand.
GCCGACGAGACTTCGAACGCGCCGGGGGCTTCGACGTTGAGCTGCTCGACGACGCCGTCGTTGACGAGCATCGAATAGCGCTGGCTGCGCTCGCCCATGCCGAACTTCGAACCGTCGAAGGTCAGGCCGACGGCCTTGGCGAAATCGGCATTGCCGTCGGCGAGCATCACGATATCGCCAGCGTCGCTCGCCTTGCCCCATGCGCCCATTACGAAGGCATCGTTGACCGAGGTGAACGCGATCTCGTCGACGCCCTTGGCCTTGAGTTCGGCAGCCTTGTCGACGAAGCCGGGCAGGTGACGCGCCGAGCAGGTCGGGGTGAAGGCGCCGGGTACCGCGACCAGCGCGACCTTGCGGCCCTTGAAGAACTCGTCCGAGCTGATTTGATCGGGGCCATCGGCCGTGGCCTTGGTGAGGGTGATGCTCGGGATACGGTCGCCGACGCTGATCGTCATGGAAATCTCTCCTGTTGCGCCGCCCGGTGAAGAAAGTGCGAGCGGCGCGCCGTACGTCGTGCAGGCGGGCGCGAATTTCAAGCGTGGCGAGCCGCGCGGCACGGGCCTATGTTCGTTGGATGGATCAAGCGACTTTCCTTACCGGCCAGTTTTTGCTGGCGATGCCCGGGATCGGCGACCCGCGCTTCGATCATGCCGTGATCGCCATGTGCGCGCATGACGCGGACGGCGCGCTCGGCATCGGGGTCGGCACGGCGATCGAGGGGCTGGGCCTACACGCCGTGCTCGAGCAGCTCGAGATCGATCCGGGCGTCGCGCCCGATGCCCCGGTGCATTTCGGCGGCCCGGTCGAGCCGCGGCGCGGCTTCGTGCTCCACACGCTCGATTGGGCCGGGCAGGATACGATCGAAGTGGCCGGCGCGGCGGGTGCGCTGTGGGGGCTGTCGGGGACGATCGACGTGCTCAAGGCGATTGCCGAGGGCCGCGGCCCGTCGCGCTGGCTTGTCGCGCTCGGCTATGCCGGGTGGTCCGAGGGGCAGCTCGATGGCGAGATGACGCGGCATGGCTGGTTCAACGTCGAGGCGACGCCGGATCTCTTGTACGACGTCGCGGCCGACGCCCGCTGGGAGGCGGGTTTTGCGATTGCCGGGATCGATCCGCGCCTGCTGGTCAGCGAGGCCGGGCGGGCCTGATCGCCAGCGCAGTGGATGACGCGTGCGGGCCTCTTGCACTGCGCGTTCCGGCGCGCGACACAGGTGTCGAGAAAAGGGGCATAAAGTGTTGAAGATATGGATTGGGCTGTTGCCGTTTGTGGCCGTGGTCGTGCCGGCTGCCGCAAAAAGCGGGTCTTCGCCGCCGATCGCGCCCGATATCCGCTATGCCGCGGCCGCCGCCTGGGTCAAGCCGCCCCCGTCGCCGACGACGGCACCGACGCCGCCCGAAGCGCCGGTACGGGTCGCGTATTTCGACACGCAGGAGCGTATAACCGCTTCTGGCGAGGATGTGTTCACCGCCTATAGGATGAAGATTCTTAAGCCTGAGGCGCTGCCGGCCGGCAACGTCAGCGTCACCTGGAACCCGAGCGCAGGGCAGGCGACGGTGCATTATCTGCGCATCCTACGCGACGGCGTGCCGACCGACGTCCTCAAGACCGCCAGATTCCGCATCATTCAGCGCGAAAATGGGCTCGAGCAGTCGATACTCGACGGGATGTTGACCGCGACCCTGCAGACGCCGGGCTTGGCGGTCGGGGATGAGATCGAATTCGCCGTCACAATTCACCAGCGCGATCCCACGCTCGGCGATCATGCCTTCGGCGTTCGGCAGCTTCCGGTCCAAGGGACGCCAGGCGCGTTTCGGCTGAGCGTCGCGTGGCCAGCGACGCGCGGGCTGATGCTGAAGACCAGCAAGGATCTTGCGGTCGTCGCCCCGGTTACGACCGGAGCCGAAAAGGCGGTCGTCTACGAACTGCGTGACCCCGTGGGCGCGATTGCGACCGAAGGCGCACCGCCGCGCATGGACGTGCGACGGTTGATCGAATATTCCGATTTTACGACCTGGCGCGACGTGTCGAGGACCGTCGCGCCGCTCTATACCAAGGCGTCGCAGATCGCGCCCGGATCTCCGCTCGGCGCCGAAATTGCCAAGATCGCCGCCGCGTCGAGCGATCCCGTCGCGCGCACGGAGGCTGCGCTCAAGTTGGTGCAGGAGCGCGTTCGCTACGTCTATGTCGGTTTGAACGGCGGCAATTATACGCCGGCGACGGCAGACGAAACATGGCAGCGGCGCTTCGGCGATTGCAAGGGCAAGACGGTGTTGCTGCTTGCGGTGCTTCGCGAGCTCGGCATTGCCGCCGAGCCGGCGCTGGTCGCTTCCAACGGTGGCGACGGCACCAACGAGCATCTGCCCAATCCTGGGTTGTTCGACCATGTTCTGGTCCGTGCCCGTGTCGGTGCCGCAAGCTATTGGCTCGACGGGACGCGGATGGGGGATTCGTACCTCGATGTCGTATCGCCGCCCATCTTCCGTTGGGCGCTGCCGCTTACTGCGGCCGGAAGCGACCTCGAGGCCGTGCCCGCGCGGCCCTTCTCGCTCCCGCAACTCGTCGCAATAGTCGATGTCGACGCCAGCAGCGGATTCGACAAACCTGCGGTCGCCAAGGTGCAGCATGTCCTACGCGGAAACGAAGCGTATCAGATCCGCACGCAGCTCGGCGCCATGTCGGCCGAGGACGGAAATCGTGCGCTCAAGGCCTATTGGCGCCAGCAATTCGACTGGGTCGAAGCCGGTGAGGTTACATGGCGCTACGACGAGCGGCACGCCGCGCTCGTGCTGTCGATGCGCGGCGAGGGCAAGCCGGAGTGGACCGGCGACGCGCTCAAGGGGCACAGCCTCGTCGTCTATGGCGCCGGCTTCGTTCCGCCGGACAAGCTGGTGCGTCCCAAGGAGCAGGATCAGACGGCGCCATGGGCTACCGAATTTCCACGCTACCGCTGCTGGGCGACGACTATCCGGCTACCGGCGCCTGGGGCGAAGTGGTATTGGACCTATGCCGCCACGCCCGTCGATCGCACGCTCGGCGGTGTCGCCTATTTCCGGGCGTCGGGCATCCGCGGCACGGTGTTGCGCACGGTGATGAGCCGGGAGGTTCTGGTCCCCGAAATCAGTGCGGCCGAGGCGACGTCGGTCAACACGCAGATTGCCGGGTTCGACAACAATATGTCGACCGTATCGCAGGAGGCGAACAAGAACGGCGTGATGACCGCTGAGCGCGACCCCTTGCCGTTCGGTGATACTGCCGACTGGCTCGGGCTGCAGACCGCATGTGCCCGGCCGGGCCGATGACGGCGCTTCGCGAAGACATATAAAGACATCTTTATATTTGATCCGGAGGCGTTTTGCGGGTAGGGGCGCGGCATCACACAACCGGAGATAGCCCCGTGGCCACCGTTCTCGACCGCCCTGCGAACGACTATGTCGTCGCCGACATCACGCTTGCCGATTTCGGTCGCAAGGAAATCAACATCGCCGAGACCGAGATGCCCGGCCTGATGGCGCTGCGCGAGGAATTCGCCGCATCGCAGCCGCTCAAGGGCGCGCGCATCACCGGTTCGCTGCACATGACGATCCAGACCGCAGTGCTGATCGAGACGCTGACCGCGCTCGGCGCCGACGTCCGCTGGGCGACGTGCAACATCTTCTCGACGCAGGACCATGCCGCTGCCGCGATCGCCGCGACGGGCGTCCCCGTGTTCGCGATCAAGGGCGAGAGCCTCGCCGACTATTGGAACTATGTCGGCGACATCTTCAACTGGGGTGCAGACGCCGACAAGGGTGGCAACGGCCAGACCGCCAACATCATCCTCGACGATGGTGGCGACGCGACGATGTTCGCGCTGTGGGGCGCCAAGCTCGAAGCCGGCCACACGATGGGCGAGCCCGAGAATGACGAGGAAGTCGAATTCCAGCGCGCATTGAAGGCGTTCGTCGCGAAGTATCCCGGTTACCTGACCGAGACCGTCAAGAACCTGAAGGGCGTTTCGGAAGAGACCACGACGGGCGTCCACCGCCTGTACGAGATCGCCAAGAAGGGCGAGCTGCCGTTCCCGGCGATCAACGTCAACGACTCGGTGACGAAGTCGAAGTTCGACAACCTCTACGGCTGCAAGGAATCGCTGGTCGACGCGATCCGTCGCGCGACCGACGTGATGCTCGCCGGCAAGGTCGCTTGCGTCGCCGGTTTCGGTGACGTCGGCAAGGGTTCGGCGCAGTCGCTCCGCAACGGCGGCGCGCGCGTGATGGTCACCGAAGTCGATCCGATCTGCGCGCTGCAGGCCGCGATGGAGGGCTTCGAAGTCGTGACGATGGAAGAGGCCGTGACTCGCGCGGACATCTTCTGCACCGCGACCGGCAATGCTGACGTCATCACCGCCGAGCATATGGCGGCGATGAAGCCGATGTCGATCGTCTGCAACATCGGCCACTTCGACTCGGAGATCCAGATCGCCGCGCTGTCGAACTATGAGTGGGACGAAGTGAAGCCGGGCACCGACCTGGTGAAGTTCCCCGATGGCAAGCAGATCATCATCCTCGCCAAGGGTCGTCTGGTGAACCTCGGCTGCGCCACGGGCCACCCGTCGTTCGTGATGTCGGCATCGTTCACCAACCAGACGCTCGCGCAGATCGAGCTGTGGACCAAGGGCGAGAACTACAAGAACGAAGTCTACGTCCTGCCGAAGCACCTCGACGAGAAGGTCGCCGCGCTCCACCTCGAAAAGCTCGGCGTGAAGCTCTCGCAGCTGACCCCGAAGCAAGCTGGCTATATCGGCGTTCCGGTCGAAGGCCCGTTCAAGCCCGACCACTACCGCTACTAAGGACGTGGCGCCCACGGGCGCCGCTCCAACAAAAAAGCCGCATCCGCTCAAGAGCGGGTGCGGCTTTTTCGTGTTCGGGATCCGGTCCCGGTCGCGCTGGGCGCGATCGGGCGGAGAACTACTTGGGCGTGACGATGCTCGGCCCGAGGTTGGCGATAACGTCATGCGCGTCGAATGCGCGGATGTTGTCCTTGGGCTTCGGACCCTTGCCGATCACGATCTCGGCATTGGCTTCGTATTTGTCGATCGTGTTGACGTCGATCCCGCGGTCGAAGAATGGATCGCCGAAATACGGATCCCAGCTGCGCCAGCCGAAGCCGCGGCCGCGATAGCGCCAGCTCGGGCCCCAATAGCCGCCACCGAAACCGCCACCATAACCGAACCCGCCGCCATACCCGCCGATTCCGGGCGTGGTATAGGTGCGCGTCTTCTTGTCGACTTCGCGATCGGCGAAGACGAAATAATCGCCACCGTTCTGCACCGTCAGTTCGGCTGCGCGATACAGCAAATACTTTTCGACCGTGTCGCGCGCGGTGTAGCTGTTGCCCGAGAAGCTGACCATGAAGCGGTTCGCCTCGATCTGGCGATCGCTATAGCCCGAGCGTTCGAAGCCGCGTCCGACCGCGGGGCCATAGGTGGATTCGGTAGCGCAAGCGGACGTCAGCAGGGTGACGGCGCCGAGCGCGACCACCAGGGATTTTCTAAGCGTTGGGGAAGCTATCGGCATTTCGATCTCCAGAGGCGGTCCAGTGCGGCGAACCGTGCCGTGCGGGCCATGAAGCGCAGAACGATCGAGGTGGCGCAAGGCTCCGCCAATCTTCTGGTCGCGTCACCGATAGCGCGGGCCACATGAACCGCAACTGACGCGGCGATGACGAATGCGGAAATCCGTTCGTCGATGCGACGAACCGTTTTGTCGCAGCCGGGGACGGTATCTGGCGGTTCTCTCGCGCTGGCGCCGTCACGGTATCGAGAGCGATTGCAGGCGGGGGCGTCTTGCGGTCGGCTCGGGAGGATGGCCATGCGGATTGCGCTCGGGATTTCGTTGGGACTAATCGCCGCGACCATGCCGGTCGCCGCATCTGCCGCGCCGGCAGACGCGCTCGATTCACCGCTGTCCACGGTCGTCGAACGGATGTTGCCCGTCGAGGCGAAACTCTCCCCCGATTTCCGCGTGCGCACCGATCTGCTGACCACTTCGACAAGCATCAGCCCGCTTGGCGATCCTACAGGCCCGATGCAGCATCGCTTCGCGAGCTCGATGATCGATTATTATCCGCTCGGCGGCAGCGGCCTGCGGCTCTCCGCCGGCATGCGCTTCTTCCAGGTCGCCAATTTCCTCAAGGACGCCGAGAAGGCGACTGCTGGCCTGCTGTACAACCCGCGTCTGCCTGGCAGCGGCAATGCGGTGCGGACTGGCTTCAACCGCCACACGCCCGCCGCGACGGTCGGTTATACGGGCACCTTCAAGAACGCGCTGTTCGGGGTCGAGGTCGGCAGCCTGATCGGCAACGCCAATGCCAATTTGCCGCGCGCCATGGACCGCCTGAGCAACCGCGCGCGCGGCGGGATGAATCCGATCGCCAATGTGGTGTTCGGGCTGCGGTTCTGAAGTGGGCGATACGCCACCGTTTGTGGGACTGACGATGAGGACGATCTTGAATCTCGCGCTGGGTGTCTGCGGCGCGATGCTGGCACTTCCGAGCGTGGCGCAGGCCGGCGGCATCATGGGCACCGATGCCGCGCATTGCAGCTCGGGCAAGGGGCCGGCGATCCAAGTCAACGTGCTCGATCTCAAGGACCGTCGCGGGCAGCTCAAGCTCGAGCTCTATCCCGCGAACGACGCCGACTTCATGCGCTCCGACACCGAGTTGCTCGCCGAGGGCAAGGTGTTCCGCCGCGTGACCGTCGACGCGCCGGTCGCCGGGCAAGTCGCGATGTGCATCCGCGTGCCGCATCCGGGGCGCTATGCGCTGCTGTTCCTCCATTCGCGCCGCGCGCAGGACAAGTTCGACTTTTGGCAGGATGGCGTCGGGCTGCGTAGCAACACCCGCATCGGCCGCGCGCGCCCGCCGCTCGCCAATGCGACGGTCGAGGTGGGCAACGGGGTTTCGGTACTCGATATCGAGACGCAATATCTGCGCGGACTCCGCGGATTCAGCCCATTGCGATAAAAGCGCATTACGGGCCTTGCGCGTTCGCGAAACCCGCTGCTATAGGCACGCCACTGCAGTGTTCCCCGATAGCTCAGCGGTAGAGTAGGTGACTGTTAATCACTTGGTCGTTGGTTCGAATCCAACTCGGGGAGCCATTTTCCAGCGCAGTGCGTGACCCGCAGCCTAACGCTTAGGCGCGGTCACCATCTCCCCGAAATCAGCGTTTGGCTCCGCACTCGCCGCGATGCGTCGCGCGGGTCAAGCCGCGAATTGTTCCATCGTAATCCGATCGTCGAGCGCGTGCTCGGGATCGAACAGCAGTGTCAGCTCGCGCGTGCGGTCGATCATGATCTCGACGCGCGCGACATCGCGAATCTCGCGCTGATCGGCCACCGCGCTGACGGGGCGTTTGGCGGGTTCGAGCACGCGCAGCGTGATCCGCGCCTTGTCGGGCAGGATCGCGCCGCGCCAGCGCCGCGGGCGGAACGGGCTGATCGGCGTCAGCGCGAGCATGTTCGAGCCGAGCGGCAGGATCGGTCCTTGCGCCGAAAGATTGTACGCGGTCGATCCGGCCGGTGTGGCGACCAAGATGCCGTCGCACGCGAGCTCGGGCAACACGATGCGGTCGTTGACGGTGACCTCGAGCTTGGCGGTCTGGCGCGTTTCGCGCAGCAGCGAGACTTCGTTGATCGCGGGGAGCGCGAAGCTTTCGCCGCCCACCGTCGTCGCGGTCATCGCCAGCGGCACCACCTTGAACGCCTTGATTCGCTCTAGCCGCGCATCGAGCCCGTGCGGGCGCCACTCGTTCATCAGGAACCCGACAGTGCCGAGGTTCATCCCGAACACCGGCACGACCGGCTTGCGCCGTTCGAGCATGGCGTGGAGCGTCTGGAGCATGAACCCGTCACCGCCGAGCGCGACGATCAGTTCGGCGTCCTCGACGGGCACCCAATCGTGTGCGTCGGACAGCATTGCGGCGGCGTCCTGCGCGGCCTGGGTCGGGGACGCGACCAGCGCGCGGCGCGCGCCGGCCATGTTGGCGGAAACTGTCATGGCGCGTTCCCGCTGGTGGTGTGCGGCGCTGCCACGACCGCCGGCGCGAAGCCACGCACAGCGCGGGCCTTGCGGTCGGGACGGTCGGCAAGAACAGGCGCGCTGGTCATCTTGCTTGGAGCTAGGGCTTCGGATCGAGCGTCACAAGGGCGATTGCGGCGGTAACACCCTCTTCTTTAACCCAAGACGGCGCATTAGGGTCGTTGCATGACCGGTACGCCCAACGCCCCGCTTTTCATCCTGTCGTTCCGACAGCGCGACGAACTGGCGTCCTTGGCGGCGGGCGCTGGCTGGCAAGTCGTCGCCGCGCGCCGGGCGGGCGGGGCCGAGCGACGCTTCCTGTCGAGCGGCGCCGCGGTGGCGGTGATCGATGCGCGCGGTGCGCCGGCCGACGGGGTGTATGCGGCGCGCACGATGAGCGGCGCGGTCGAGGCGAATGGTGGCGCGCTGCTCGCTTTGGTTTCGCGCGGCGAGGCGGCGACGATCGCCGCGCTTTATGGCGCGGGGGCCACGCATTTCCTGGCGAGCCCGTTCAGCGAGGCTGAATTCCTCCAGGCGGTCCGCTTTGCCGCGCGTCATGCCGAGCGGATGGCACGCGAATGGGCGGCAGGGCCGGTTTTCGCGCCGCTCGGCTGGCGCTACGATCTGATCAGCCGGACGCTCATTCTCACGCCGGGGCTCGCAGCTTTGCTCGCGATCGACGACGAGCCGAGCGTGCGCGCGATGCTGCGACGGCTCGACCGCGGTGATCGCATCGCTGCCGTGGCGGCGCTGCGCCGGGTCTCGGCCAACCGTCCGGCCACCGCCTTTGCGCATGATTCGGACCTGACGACGGTCGGGCGCGTGGTGCAGCATCTCCAGCTCGACGCCGATGGCGGGCGGATCGACGCCGTGGTCGAACCGCTCGGCAGCGCGCCCGAGCCGGCCGCCGAGCTGCGCGAATCGCTTGCCGGCGCGCGCGATGCGGGGAGCGCGCGGCGCTGGCTGACGCGGCGGCTCGCCGACGAGGCCGGCGCGCCGCTGCACGCGATGCTGATCGCGCTCAATCGCTTCGACATGGTCAATACAGCCTATGGCCGCGCGACCGGCGACGCCTTGCTCAGCAGCGCGCAGAAGCGGATCGACGATGTCGTGCGCGACATGCTCGGGCGCGACGCGCTGATCGTACGGCTCAGCGGGTCGACCTTCCTGGTTGCGGCCCGCAGCATCCGGTTGCGGATCGATCTCGTGGTCGAGCGAATCGCGCACGCTCTGGCGCGTCCGTTCGTGACGGGCGATTCGATCGCCGTGCTCGGTTGCCGGATTGGGCTGGCCGAGGCCCTGCCGGACGATAGCGCGGCAAGCCTGTTGCGCCGCGTCAGCGAGGCGCTGGCCGACGCGCGCGAATCCGATACCGCGACGATGCGCGTCGCCGACGCCGAGCAAGGCGACGCGCCGATCGATCAGCTTGCGGTCGAGCTCAACCATGCGCTCGAGCGCGGCGAGATTGGCGTGCTGTACCAGCCGCAGGTGTCGGTCTCGACCGGGGCGATCGTTGGTGTCGAGGCCTTGGCACGCTGGGAGCATGGCGTGCTCGGCACGATCGGCGCCGAGACGCTGTTCGCCGCGGCGGCACGGGCCGATCTCGAGATCGGCCTGTCGGACCATATCCAGCGCGTCGTTCTCGCGCAGGCGGCGGCGTGGCCTGTGGCCCTGGCGGGCTTGCGCCTGTCGCTCAATCTGACCGCAGCCGATATCGCGCGGCCGGGTTTCGCCGACCTGTTTCTCGACCGCGTCGATGCCAGCGGCTTTCCGCGGACGCGGCTGACGCTCGAAATTACCGAGAGCGGGCTGATCGAGGATCTCGGCATCGCCTCGGCCTTGCTGTCGGTGCTGCGCGGGGCGGGGTGCCGGATCGCGATCGACGATTTCGGGACGGGCTATTCGAGCCTCGCCTATCTCAAGGCATTGCCGCTCGATTATCTCAAGATCGACAAGAAGCTCGCGCAGGACATTACCGGGTCGGCGCGCGACCGGATCGTGGTGCGCGGCGTCATCGACATGGCGCGCTCGCTCGGGCTGACGGTGATCGCCGAGGGGGTCGAGACGCAGCCGCAACTCGAGGCGCTGGCGGCCGAGGGGTGCCAGATCTATCAAGGGTTCCTGTGCGCCGAACCGATCTCGGTCGAGGCACTCGAGGCGCTGGTCGCGCGCTAGCTGGAGGTACCGGAATGAAGCGTCTTGCCTTGGGAATGTTCCTCGCCGCAGTGCCGCTTGCGGCCAACGCGACCCCGCCAGCGCCCGTGGCGCAGCGAGCGCCACAAGCGGGCGTCGAGGCGGCGATGGCCGATAGCGCGGCGGGCTGGAATGCGGGCGATCTCGCGCGCTTCATGGCGGTGTATTCGGACGCACCCGAGACCAGCTTCGTGACGAAGACCGGCGTGCTGCGCGGCAAGGCAGTGATGGCTGAGCGCTATCGGACCAAATACGACTTCGCCGACGTCGGCAAGCGCGGCGTGCTGAGCTTCGTCACGCTCGACTTCCGGCTGCTCGATCGCGGTCATGCGCTCTATATCGGCCGCTACACGCTGCGCGCCGCCGATGGCAAAGAACAGTCGGGGATGACCTCGCTGGTGTTTCGCAGGGAGCGGGCGGGGTGGCGGATCATCGCCGACCATAGTTCGTGACCTCACCGTTCCCCGGCGAAGGCCGGGGCACAGCAGCGCGCCGAAGCTGAGCGGGCGCAGCGCCCGATGCTCTTCCGCTCCGCTACTGGGCCCCGGCCTTCGCCGGGGAACCAACTGGGCAGGGCGCGTTACCCCGCCGCCTTGGCCAACCCCTTCGACAGTTGCAGCGCGCCGTGTAGCCGCGCCTTGGGATCGCCCCAAGTCCGCGTTACCACCAGCTTGCTGTCGGGCCGCAACCGCGCGACGCCGTCGAGCTTGGCGACCCATGCCAGCAGCCCCTCGACGTTCGGCGGCTTGTCGTCGAAGAAGGTGACGAGCGCGCCCTTGGGGCCGACGTCCATCTTGGCGACGCATGCCTTCTTGGCGTTCAGCTTGATCTCGATGATGCGGATCAGGTTCTCGGTCGGTGCGGGGAGCTTGCCGAAGCGGTCGATCAGCTCGGCGGCGAACGCCTCGACCTGGTTCTGGTCCTCGAGATCGTTGAGGCGTCGGTACAGCCCCATCCGCAGGTCGAGATCGGGGACATATTCCTCGGGGATGAGGATCGGCGCGTCGACCGTGATCTGCGGCGAGAAATCCTTCGGGCGCAGTCGCTGGCCGCCGGCCTTGGCGTCCATGATCGCTTCTTCCAGCATCGACTGGTAGAGTTCGAAGCCGACTTCCTTGATGTGCCCCGATTGCTCGTCGCCGAGCAGATTGCCCGCACCGCGCTGGTCGAGATCGTGGCTGGCGAGCTGGAAGCCCGCCCCCAGCGTATCGAGATCGCTCAGCACCTTGAGCCGCTTCTCGGCGGTCTGGCTGAGCGTGCGGTTCTCGGGCGTGGTGAGATAGGCATAAGCGCGCGTCTTGGCGCGTCCGACACGGCCGCGCAGCTGGTAGAGCTGGGCGAGGCCGAAGCGGTCGGCGCGGTGGATGATCATCGTGTTGGCGCTCGGGATGTCGAGCCCGCTCTCGACGATCGTGGTCGAGATCAGCACTTCGAACTTCTTGTCGTAGAAGGCCGACATCCGCTCCTCGACCTCGCTCGGCGCCATCTGGCCGTGCGCGACGACGTAGCGCACCTCGGGCACGCGATCGCGCATGAACGCCTCGATCTCGGGCAGGTCCGCTATCCGCGGGGTGACGAAGAAGCTCTGGCCACCGCGATAATGCTCGCGCAGCAGCGCTTCGCGCAGCACGACCGGGTCCCACGGCATGATATAGGTGCGCACCGCCAGGCGATCGACCGGCGGGGTCTGGATCACCGACAGCTCGCGGATGCCCGACATCGCCATCTGCAGCGTGCGCGGGATCGGCGTCGCGGTGAGCGTGAGGACGTGGACGTCGGTCTTGAGGCCCTTCAGCCGTTCCTTGTGCGTGACGCCGAAGCGCTGCTCCTCATCGACCACGACGAGCCCGAGCCGCTTGAACTCGATCCCCTTGGCGAGGATCGCGTGCGTGCCGATCACGACGTCGATCGTGCCATCGGCGAGGCCGGCCTTGGTCGCCTTCGCCTCCGCGCCGGGGACGAGCCGCGACAGCCGCCCGACATTGAGCGGGAAGCCTTCGAAGCGCGCGGTGAAATTGTTGAAATGCTGGCGCGCGAGGAGGGTGGTCGGGCAGACCACCGCGACTTGGAGCCCGGCCATCGCTGCGGCGAAGGCACCGCGCAACGCGACCTCGGTCTTGCCGAAGCCGACGTCGCCGACGACGAGGCGGTCCATCGGCGTGCCCTTGAGCAGATCGCCCATCACGTCCTCGATCGCGCGGTCCTGGTCGTCGGTTTCCTCGTACGGGAAGCGGTCGACGAAGGCGGCATAGCCGCTGTCGCGGTCGATCGTCTCGGCGGGGCGGAGTGCGCGTTCGGCGGCGGTGGCGATGAGCTCGCCCGCGATCTCGCGGATCCGCTCCTTCATCTTCGACTTGCGGCGCTGCCAGGCTTCGCCGCCGAGCCGGTCGAGGCTCGCGCCTTCGCTGTCCGAGCCGTAGCGGCTGAGGACTTCGAGGTTCTCGACGGGGACGAACAGCTTGTCGCCGCCGGCATAGGTGAGCGCGACGCAATCGTGCGGCGCCTGGCCGACGGGGATCGAGGTCAGGCCCTCGTAGCGGCCGATGCCGTGGTCGGCATGGACGACGAGATCGCCCGGCGTGAGCATCGCCAGCTCGGCGAGGAAGGCGTCGGCCGATTTCTTGCGCTTGGCGCGGCGGACGAGGCGGTCACCGAGCATGTCCTGCTCGGTGAGGAGCGCGACTTGGGGGCTAGAGAAGCCGTGGTCGAGCGGCAGGATGATGAGCGCTACCGTCGCGCCGTGTCCTCCCCTCCCGCAGGCGGGAGGGGGGAAGTAGGAGCAGAAGCGCCGAGCGCCTCCTGCCACGTGTCCACCAGCTTGAGGTTTGTCGCCCCGTGATCGCGCAGCAACCCCGCCAGCCGCTCGCGCGCGCCCGCCGAATAGCTCGCCAGTACGGCTTTGCGCCCATCGCGCTCGAGCGTGCGCAAATGATGCACCACCGCCTCGTACACGTTCGCGCCATTCGCGCGCTCGGCCCCGAAATCGCGCGGTCCGTCGACGCCGAAGTCGAGCACGCTCGCACTCTCGGGCTCATGGAATGCGGTGATGCGGTGCGCCGGCGCCTCGTCGAGCCGCGCCGCGAAGTCCTTCGCCGTCAGATACAGCGCATCGACCGGCAGCGGACGATAGCTGCCGGGATCGCTGACCTGCGCCTTGACGCGGTTGGCGTGGTAATCGGTGATCGCCTCGAACCGCTGCTCGGCCGCCGCGACCGACCCTGCGTCGCGCAGGATGACGGCATCGTCGCCGAGATGGTCGAACAGCGTCGTGAGCTTGTCTTCGAACAGCGGAAGCCAATGCTCCATCCCTGCAAGACGCCGACCTTCCGAGATCGCCTGGTACAGCGGATCGCCCGTCGCGGTCGCGCCGAAGCGCTCGCGATAGCGCGCGCGGAAGCGCTTGATACTGTCCTCGTCGATCAGCGTTTCCGAGGCGGGGAGCAGGATGAAGCCGTCGACGCGCCCCGTCGTGCGCTGGTCGGCGGGATCGAACGTGCGGACGCTCTCGATCTCGTCGCCGAAGAAATCGAGCCGCAGCGCGTGCTCCTCGCCGCTCGGGAATAGATCGACCAGGCCGCCACGCACCGCGAATTCGCCCGAATCGGCGACGGTCTCGACGCGGACATAGCCGTTCGCTTGCAGCTGCGCGGCGAGCTTGTCGCGACCGATCCGCTCCTTGGGCGCGAGCTTGGCGACGAGCTGGCGGATGCGGAACGGCGTCAGCGTGCGCTGCGCCACCGCGTTGACCGTTGTGAGCAGGAGCTGCGGGCCCTTGATCGGCTGCTGCAGCCGGTGGAGCGTCGCCATGCGCTCGGCCATCACCCGCAGCGTAGGGGAAGCGCGATCGTACGGGAGGCAGTCCCACGCCGGGAAGGTCAGGATCTCGAGCTCGGGCGCGAAGGTCTGCGCGGTCGCGGCGATCGCGCGCATCGCAGCTTCGTCGGGCGCGACGAACACCGCGCGCGACTTGGCGGCGCGGGCGAGGTCGGCGAGCAGCCACGGCTCGAACCCGGTCGGCACGCCGGCGAGCGTGAGTGGGGTCTTGGCGGTGAGGATCGTGTTGAGGTTTGGCATCGGTACTTTCGAGGTCCGTCACCCCGGCACACGGCCGGGGAACGAGAGACTATTCCGCGATCGGCACGTAGTTGAGCGCCTGCAGCGCCTCGAGGATCGATCCGCGATAGCGTTCGGGGCAGGTATCGGTCCCGATCGCCCACGCCATGATATCGACGTCCTGCTCCTCGAGCAGCTCCTCGACCAGCGTGAGCTCGGCACCGTCCCAGCCCGCCGAGCGCGCATCGAAGAAGCCGCCGATCAGCAGATCGGCTTCCTTGGTGCCGCGGTGCCAGGCGCGGAAGCGCAGGCGTTTCAGGCGGGTCTCGCGGTCCATGCTCGCTCCATACAGAAATGCCCGACACCGACCGACAGCGGAACGCTGGCGGCGGAAGCCGGGTGGGGGTAGAGGACCCAGATAGTCATGCGACCCGATATCCTCAATCCATTGTTCGCCGAAGTCACGGCGCTGAAGGGCATCGGCCCGGCACTCGCCAAACCGCTCGACCGGCTCGGCCTGTCGCGCGTCGTCGATGTCGCCTTCCATCTGCCGACCGGCTGGGTCGATCGTCTCGCGCGTGAAGAGCTCGACATGGCCGATGCCGGGCGGGTGATCGCGATCACGCTGACCGCGCAATCGTACCGCTCGAGCGCGGGGCGCGGGCCGACGCGGGTCCATGCGACCGATGCGCTCGGCAACGTCGTCAGCCTCGTTTATTTCGGCGGGAATTCGGGCTGGGTGAAGAAGTTGCTGCCGGTCGGCGAGCCACGCCGCGTATCGGGGCGGCTCGAAATGTACGGGCAGGATCTGCAAATGGTCCACCCCGACTATGTCCTGCCGCTCGAGGAAGCCGGCGACACGCCCGAGCGCGAGGCGATCTATCCGCTGTCGGAGGGGATGACCTCGAAGCGCCTCGGCCAGCTCGCCGCGCAGGCGATCGAGCGCGCGCCAGACCTGACCGAATGGATCGAGCCTGGGTTACTCGCCAAGCAGCAATGGCCCGCCTGGCGTGAGGCGCTGGCGCGGATCCACGCCGATCCCTCCGACGCGATGGCGCGCGAGCGGCTGGCGTACGACGAAATCTTTGCCAACCAGCTGGCACTGATGCTTGTGCGCCAATCGTCGCGGGCAAGGCGGGGACGGGCGCTCGCGGGGACCGGCAAGCTGCGCGATGCGCTGCGGCTGCCCTATGAGCTCACCGGCGCGCAGGCGCGTACCGTGCGCGAGATCGAGGGCGATCTCGCCCAGCCGCAACCGATGCTGCGCTTGCTGCAGGGCGATGTCGGCTCGGGCAAGACGCTCGTCGCGACGCTCGCGATGCTCGTCGCGGTCGAGGCGGGCGCGCAGGCGGCGTTGCTCGCGCCGACCGAGATCCTCGCGCGCCAGCATTACGAATCGCTGCGCCGCACGCTCGCCGGGCTGCCGGTCGAGGTCGCGGTGCTCACCGGGCGCGACAAGGGCAAGGTGCGCGAGGCGACGCTGATGGGGCTCGCCGCGGGGACGATCGACATCCTGATCGGCACGCACGCGATCTTTCAGGAGGCGGTCGCGTACAAGGATCTCGGGCTCGTCGTGGTCGACGAGCAGCATCGCTTCGGCGTCGCGCAGCGGATGATGCTCCAGGCCAAGGCCAAGGCTGCACCGCATTTGCTGGCGATGACCGCAACGCCGATCCCGCGCACGCTGACGCTCGCCAATTATGGCGAGATGGACGTCAGCCAGCTCGACGAGATGCCCCCGGGCAGGCAGCCGATCGAGACGCGCGTGATTTCCGAGGACCGCCTTGCCGATGTCGTCGATGCACTCGGCCGACATTTGTCGGATGAGGGCCAGGCATACTGGGTCTGCCCGTTGGTCGAGGAAAGCGAGAAGAGCGACATGGCCGCCGCCGAGGCGCGCGCCGAGACGCTGCGTGCGCGCTTCGGCGACCGTGTCGGGCTGGTCCACGGCAAGATGAAGCCCGCCGAGAAGGACGCGGTGATGAGCGCGTTCTCGGCCGGGCAGCTCGGCGTGCTCGTCGCGACGACGGTGATCGAGGTCGGGGTCGACGTCCCCAATGCGACGCTGATCGTGATCGAACATGCCGATCGCTTCGGGCTTGCGCAGCTCCACCAGCTGCGCGGTCGTGTCGGGCGTGGCTCGGGCAAGTCGAACTGCCTGCTGATCCGCGGCGGGTCGCTGAGCGAAACGTCGCGCGCGCGGCTCGCCTTGATGCGCGAGACGACCGATGGCTTCCGCATCGCCGAGGAAGATCTGCGCTTGCGCGGAGCAGGGGAGCTGCTCGGCACCAAGCAATCGGGCGAGGCGGGCTTTCGTTTGGCCACGCCCGACATGCTGATGACGCTCCTTCCGGTCGCGACGGATGATGCGCGGCTGCTGATCGACCGCGACGGCGGGCTCGAGGGTGCACGCGGGCAGGCGGCGCGCACCGCGCTCTATCTGTTCGAGCGCGATGCCGGGGTTGCGCTGTTGCGGTCCGGCTGAGCGCTACTTCGCCTTCAACAGCACCGCGAGCAGTTCGTAATATTCGGGCAATGCGATCGCCACGTCGAGTTCGCACCCGATCCGCCCGCCCAGCGCCCAGCGAATCTCGGCGACCACCACCCCGACCACCGGAAGCGTGACGCGAAGCCGATCGCCGACGCCGTAGCTCAGGTCGCACCGCGCCATCAGCCCGGCGGCCGAGAGATTCACGATCAGCAAGGAGAGTTGCCGCGCGTCGGGCCCGAACGCCCGTGCGCGGTAATGTACTTCGTCGCGGACGAGCGTCCGGCTCTCCGCTGTCGCCAAGTCCAACGCCTTACCCATTACAAGCCCCCTCTTGGGTGGCCTTGACGCTAGGGCCGCGGGTGTGAAGCAGTACGGAACGAACCCGCTTAACAGCGGATTACCCGAACTGTGGCGCAATCAGCCGCGGACGAGCAAGCCGTGGTTCTTCTTGCCAGCCGCGATTCGCACCGGCGCATCGCCGACGCTGACGATCATCGCTTCGTCGCTGACCTTGTCGGCGCCGACGCGGGCGCCACCGCCCTTGATCAGCCGCTTCGCTTCGCCCTTCGACGCAGCGAAGCCCAGGCCGATCAGCGCGTCGACGATGCCGATATCGCCGCTCACGGTGAAGGTCGGCAGCGAGCCGCCTGCCGCCCCTTCCTCGAAGGTCCGGCGCGCGGTTTCGGCCGACTCGATTGCCGCGGCTTCACCACGGCACATCGTGGTCGCGGCATTGGCGAGGATGATCTTGGCGGCATTGATCTCGGCGCCCTCGAGCGCCTCGAGCCGCGCGATCTCGTCGAGCGGCAGATCGGTGAACAGCCGCAGGAAGCGCCCGACGTCGCGGTCGTCGGTATTGCGCCAGAATTGCCAGTAATCGTAATGCGGCAGCTGGTCCTCGTGGAGCCACACCGCGCCCGACATGGTCTTGCCCATCTTCCCGCCGTCGGCGGTGGTGATCAGCGGCGTCGTGATGCCGAACACCTCGGTCCCGTCCATCCGGCGCGAGAGCTCAATCCCGTTGACGATGTTGCCCCACTGGTCCGATCCGCCCATCTGCAGTCGGCATCCGGCGCGGCGTGACAGTTCGAGGAAGTCGTAGGCTTGGAGGATCATGTAGTTGAATTCGAGGAACGACAGCGACTGCTCGCGGTCGAGCCGCAGCTTGACCGAGTCGAACCCGAGCATGCGATTGACCGAGAAATGCTGGCCGACGTCGCGCAGGAACGGGATATATTCGAGCTTGTCGAGCCACTCGGCATTGTCGAGCATGATCGCGTCGCTCGGCCCGTCGCCAAAGGTCAGGAAGCGTTCGAAGATGCGGCGGATCGAGGCGACGTTGTGCGCGATCCCGTCATGGTCGAGCAGCTTGCGCGCTTCGTCCTTGAAGCTCGGGTCGCCGATCTTGCCGGTGCCGCCGCCCATCAGCACGATCGGCTTGTGCCCCGCCTGCTGGAGCCGGCGCAGCAGCATGATCTGCACCAGGCTGCCGACATGGAGCGAGGGCGCGGTCGGATCGAAGCCGATATAGCCCGGCACGACCTGCTTCGCCGCAAGCGCATCGAGCGCCGCCGCGTCGGTGGTCTGGTGGATATAGCCGCGCGTCGACAGCAGGCGGAGGAGATCGGAAGTGTGCTCGGTCATTCCGCGCGCATAGCCGATTTTTGCGTTCGTTAAATCCCCGGCAATTGCCGTTGCGGATCGACCGGTGTGCGGCCCTTGCGCATTTCGAAATGAACCTCGGGCCGGCTCGCCGCGCCCGAATCGCCCGACAGCGCGATCGTCTGGCCGCGCTTGACCGCCTGGCCGCGCCGGACGAGCAGCTGACTGGCATTGGCGTAGACCGTCGTCCAGCTCGAGCCGTGCTTGACGATCACCAGCCCGCCGAGCGTCGGAACCCCGCTGCCGGCATAAGCCACGACACCGTCGGCCGAGGCGAGAATTGGCGTGCCGAGCGGCACCGCGATGTTGACGCCGTTGAACTTCTCGCCCGAGGCGCCCGGGCCGAAGCGCGTGATGATCTTGCCGTGGACCGGCCAGGCGAAGCCGCTCGTCAACTGCGCCGGCTCGGCAAGCGCTTGCGTCGGCGCGAGCACGCGGCGCGGTGAGGCGGTCGGCTGGGCGGGGCGCTGGTTGGCGGCGAGCGCGGGCTCGCTGCCGGTGAGGATATCATCGATGTCGAGCGTGAAGGCGGCGGCGCGCTCGGCCGCCGAACTGCCGCCAGCGGTACCCGGGATCAAAACGCGCATCCCGACGCGCAGCGTGTAGGGCGCGGTCAAATCGTTGACGGCGATGATCCGCGACCAATCGACCGCATAGGCGCGCGCGATCGCGATGCCCGTCTGGCCCGCGCGCACGAGATGATAGCGCCCGCCCGGGATCGTCAGCCGCTGGCCGGCGCGCACCACGAAGGGCGGAGGCAGTTGATTCGCGCGCGCGATCGCTTCGGATCCGCCGCCGGTGCGATCGGCAATCGCGCGCAGCGTGTCGCCAGGGCGGACGAGATAGGTCGTCGTATCGATCGTCGCGGCATCGGCGGTGACGGGGCGGGCTTGCCACGCCGGCAAGGGCGCGGGGAGGGCGGAGACGCGCTCGTCGATGCGGCGGGGTTCGTAGCGCTCGGGCTGTGTATCTTCGCGCGGGCCGGTCCGGTCGTCGCGCCACGCCGTATCCTGGCGATCGCGCGGCGGGCGATACCCGCGGTCGGGTCGGTCGGGATTGGGAATACACGCGCCGAGCGTCGTCAACAGCAGCATTGCCGCCCAGCCGTATTCCCTGCCCCGCACCATCCCCGTCCCCCTGATCGCCCCCACCGTTACGTATAAAGCTGGTTAAGCATAGCGAGCGACGCGTGATGTGTCAGGTCGAGATGCAAGGGCGTCACCGCGATGAACCCGTCGGCCACGGCTTCGAGATCGGTCGAATGCGCCGGCGTGTCGATCGGCGGACCGAGCGCGAACCAGTGATAGTCATAGCCGCGCGGATCGCGGTTGGTGACGATCTGCAAGCGGCCATAGTCGCGCAGGCCCTGTTGCGCGATCCGGATGCCCTTCACCGCATCGGCCGCGCCTGCCGGGAAATTGACGTTGACGAGCGTGCGCGGCTCGAGGGGTGCATCGATCAGCGGGCGCAGCACGCGCTCTCCCCATGCCGCGGCGGCATCGAACGGGACGGTGTCGCCCATGCCCTGCTTGTCATAGACCTGGCTCAGCGCGATCGAGCGAACGCCCGCGAGCGCGCCCTCCATCGCCGCCGAGACGGTGCCCGAATATGTCACGTCCTCGGCAAGGTTGGCGCCGCGATTGACTCCCGACAGGATCAGGTCTGGCTTGTGATCGGCCATGATCCTGGCGAGCGCCATCATCACCGCATCGGTTGGCGTGCCCGCGACGGCGAAGCGCTTCTCGCCGTGCTGGCGAACGCGGATCGGCCGGGTGAGCGTCAGCGAATGGCCCGCGCCCGATTGCTCGTCGGCGGGGGCGACGACCCACACATCGTCCGAGAATTTCGCGGCGATCGTTTCCAAGATTTTGAGGCCGGGGGCGTGATAGCCGTCATCGTTGGTGAGCAAGATGCGCATCGGATCTCTTTCAAATTCGAACCAACTCCCGTTCGCCCTGAGCTTGTCGAAGGGCTGCTCGCCACACATTCCGAAGTGTGTGTGGCGAGCAGTGCTTCGACAGGCTCAGCACGAACGGTTTGGGTCAGTGCTTGGGCTCCAACCGCGTCACGCCACCCATATAGGGTAGCAGCGCCTCCGGCACCGTGACGCTGCCGTCCGTATTCTGATAATTCTCGAGCACTGCCACCAACGTCCGCCCGACCGCGAGGCCCGAACCGTTGAGCGTGTGGACGAACTCGGTCTTCTTCTCGCCAGCGACGCGGTAGCGCGTGTTCATCCGCCGCGCCTGGAACGCGCCGGTGTTCGAGCACGAGCTGATTTCGCGATACGCGTTCTGGCCCGGCAGCCAGACTTCGAGGTCGTAGGTCTTGCGCGCGCCGAAGCCCATGTCGCCAGTGCACAGCAGCAGCTTGCGATAGGGCAGGTTGAGGCGTTCGAGGATCGTCTCGGCGGCGCGGACCATGCGCTGGTGCTCGGCCTCGCTGTCGTCGGGGCGCACGACGCTGACGAGCTCGCATTTCTCGAACTGGTGCTGGCGGATGAAGCCGCGCGTGTCGCGCCCCGCCGCGCCCGCTTCGGAACGGAAGCACAGCGTGAGCGCGGTCAGCCGCAGCGGGAGCGCGCTTTCATCGAGCAATTCGCCCATCACGCTCGCAGTCAGGCTGACTTCGCTCGTCGGGATGAGCCAGCGATCGTCGGTCGTGCGAAAGCTGTCCTCGGCGAACTTCGGCAGCTTGTCGGTGCCGTACATCGCCTCGTCCTTGACGAGTACGGGCGGGTTGCATTCCTCATAGCCATGCTCGCGTGTTTGAACGTCGAGCATGAACTGGCCGAGCGCACGGTGCAGACGCGCCATGTCGCCGCGCAGGAAGGTGAAACGCGCACCCGAGAGGCGCGCGCCGGTCTCGAAATCCATGCCGAGCGCAGGGGCGAGATCGGCATGTTCGCGCGGCGTGAAGTCGAAACCGCGCGGGGTGCCCCAGCGGGCGACTTCGACATTCTCTTCTTCGCCCGCGCCGTGCGGGACATCGTCGGCGGGCAGATTGGGGATGATCTCGAGCGCGGCCTTGAGCTGTGCCGCGACATCCTTTTCCTCGGCCTCGATCGCGGGCATCCGCTCCTTCAACGCGGCGACCTCGGCCATCAGGCTGGCGGCGGTGGCGTCGTCCTTCTTGGCCTTGGCCGCACCGATCGCCTTCGACGCTTCGTTGCGGCGCGCCTGGCCGGTCTGCGCTTCGGTGATCAGCGCGCGGTGGCGCTCGTCGAGCGCGACCAGCCCGGCAGCGAGCGGCGACAGCCCGCGACGCGCGAGCGCGGCATCGAAGGCGGCAGGGTTTTCGCGGATCGATCGGATATCATGCATGGTCGCAGGCTATGCCCAGCCTGCCGCACGCGCGCAACCCGCGCGGCACGCGGCGCGTTGCCCGACATACCACCAACCATAAGAGGCCAGCGCCCATGCAGATTTCCCACAACGCCGTCGTGCTCGTCGCCGATGGCCGCAAGTCGCTGTTCCTGCGCAACGAGGGCGATGCGACGCATCCCAACCTCGTCGTCGAGCGCGCGGTCGAGCAGATCAATCCGAGCGACGGCGAGCAGAAGACCGACCACGCCGGACGCTCGTCGTCGAGCGTCGGTGGCGGCCACAATTCGATGGCCGAGGTCGATTTTCACCAGCAGGAGGAAGATCGCTTCGCCGCCGACACCGCCGCGCTGCTCAAGAAGCGTGCGCTGGCGAACGATTACGACCAGCTGTTCGTCGTCGCCCCGCCGCGGACGCTCGGCGAGCTGCGCAAGCATTATCACAGCGAAGTCAGCGCGCGGTTGAGCGGCGAGCTCGACAAGGATCTTACCGGACACCCGATCGACCAGATCGAAAAGGCGCTGCAAGCCGCCTGAAACAAAACGGGCTCCCGCGATGGTCGCGGGAGCCCGTTTGTATTCGCGCGATCAGCCGGTCAGGCGGCGATGGCGTTCCGCTTGGTGAAGCGCTTGCGCGCAACGAGCGCTGCCGCCGCTGCGCCGAACAGCAGGACCATCGGCGGCGCGGGCACTGGTGCGGGCGGGCCATCGGGATTGCCGGGGGTGCAGTTCGCGCCGCAGCTCGAGCTGCCATAGCTGCTGCTGCCCCAATTGCTGCTCGAATTCCAACCGTGGCTGCTCGATCCATAGCTGCTCGAGCTAGCCGACGAGGTGCTCGTGCTCGATCCGTTCGACGAACTGGCCGACGAGACATTGCCGCTCGAGGCCGAGGAGACGTTGCCGCTCGACGAGGTCGACGACGAGGAGGCCGACGAAACGTTACCGCTCGAGGAGGTCGATGACGAGACATCGCCGCTGCTGCCGCCGGACGCGGAGGAGACGTTGCCGCTCGACGACGATCCGCCCGTCGACGACGTGCTCGACACGGTCGCGCCGCCGGTGCTGCTCGAGGATCCGCCGCTGCCGCCCGACGACGAGGTGCTGGAGACTGCACCACTCGACGTGGAGGAGCCGCCGGTCGAGGTCGAGGAACCGCCGGTCGAGGTCGACGAGCCGCCAGTCGAGGTCGACCCGCCGCTGGTGGACGAACTGGTCGAAGATCCGCCCGACGATACGTTGACGACGGTGCCGCTGCTGCCGGTCGACGTCGACGAGATCGTGATGTTGCCGCCGCCTCCGCCGCCACCGCCACCACCGAAGAAGCCTCCAGCAAAAAAGCCGCCGCCGCCGCCGAAGCCGCCGCCGATCACCGCTGGGCCATAGCCGCCCGGCGACCCGTTAAAACCGTTGAACGCGGGCGGCAGCGGGATCGGCGCGCCCTGCGTCGTCACCACGACCACCTGCGGTGGCGGGGTGGTACGCGTCGTCGTCACGACTCGACGGACCCGGCGCACCGAGGCCACCGCCGTCTTGCGTACGATTCGCTTGGTCTTGTGAACATAGGCCGTGCGGGCCCGAGACGAATCCGCGACATGCACCGCGCCGCCGCCGACGATCGCGCCGCCGCACGCACAGGCACACAGTTTCGCCAAGGCCATCCGCACCGACATATCGCCACTCTCTCTTTACCGTTAAATCAATACTATATGGCGTTCCACGGTAAGCTTCGCCACGTCGCTTTATCGGGTAAACGGCAACAAATCGTTACGTTCAAGCGCGTTTCCCACCTCACAACCCTTAATCCACGATTTTGTAACATTCGCAAAGGTTGATTGTGAGTTAACGTTTCGTCTTGGGACAAAGACGCGTTTGCCGCTTGCACGGCGCCGATGCGTGTCCGGGTGGGTGCGGGAAAAGCACATTGCGCCAAGCAACGGAAGAAGATCGCATCGGATTGCTTGTGGAGCTTCAAGGGCATGGCTATAGGCCCGCACGACGTGAGTTGACCCGGGGGCGGACCCACGATGCGTTCGGCATCGTGCGGCTGTGGGAGAAAATGGGATGGCGACGGTCTTGAATCGACACGATGACTCCGCGAAGTTCGCAGTGCCGCCCGTCGGCGGTGATGACGGCTACCGGCCAAGCGCCGACGAAGAGTTCATGAACCCGCGGCAGCAGGCGTATTTCCGCGCCAAGCTGCAGGGGTGGAAGGACTCGATCCTGCGCGAGGCGGCAGGAACGCTGTCGCAGCTCCAAGTCGATACGCTGCGCGAAGCCGATCTGACCGATCGCGCGTCAAGCGAGACCGACTGGTCGATCGAACTGCGCACGCGCGATCGCCAGCGCAAGCTCATCTCGAAGATCGAGGCGGCGATGCGCCGAATCGATGAAGGCGAATATGGCTATTGCGAAGTGACCGGCGAACCGATCTCGCTCGCCCGGCTCGAGGCACGGCCGATCGCGACGATGACGGTCGAGGCGCAGGAGCGCCACGAACGCCAAGAAAAGATCTCGCGCGAAGAGTGATCTTCCGCATCTGTTAAGTGGTTCGATACATTTCCCCGGCTATCACGATCATAACGGAGGCCGTAAGTTTCAGGCGATGGATCAATATTCCCACGATCCCCTCAGCGCTCCCGACGAGGATGGCGCCCACAACCGGCAGGAGTCGCGCGACAGCCTGTTCCTGATGGCGGATTTCCGCGTCGTCGGTGGTAGCGAGGTTCGCCCGCTCCGGGTGCGCAATCTGTCGGCCGGTGGCTTGATGGCCGAACTCCAGGGCGGGCTCGAACAGGGGCTGCGCGTCGAATTCGATGTGCGGGGAATCGGTTGGGTGCCCGGGCAGGTCGCTTGGTCGGCGGCCGGGCGCATTGGCGTGGCGTTTGACCAGCAGATAGATCCGCTGCTGGCGCGCAAGCCCGTCGGGCAGGGGGCGCAAACACCAACCTTTGTAAAGCCGATCTTCGGTCGCCCGCTTCGCTGAGGCGGTCGATCGGCGGGTAAGCGGACCCGGACGCGCTGCGCCCGGGCCCTGTGGCGTCAGATTTCCGCCAATTCCTGTTTGATCCTGAGCTTCTGCTTCTTCAGCGCGGCCAGCGTAACGGCGTCGGGCAAGGGACGCTGCGCTTCGGTGGCGATCTGTCGATCGAGGACTGCATGCTTGGCCGTCAGGGCCGAATGATGCGCGGTCTGCATGGATGCGTACCTCCTTCATGAGCTGCTTGGGGGAGCGAATAGAACCATGCTTGAGGTTAATTGTCTTCCCTCATTTTGCGGGATCGCGACGCGCGCACCGAATTTCGCGACCGGTCGATTTTATCCGTGTCGCAGCGCCGCGATTTGCTAAGACGAGGCAATCGAGCGGGGACCGAATGGACGACAGCCTTATCGCAAAGCGCCTCGAGGTGTTACGCGTCGAACATCGAGATCTGGATTCGGCCATAGGCGCGCTGATCGACAGCGGCTCGGCGGACCAGCTCCAGCTTGCGCGGTTCAAGAAGCGCAAGCTGCGGCTGCGCGACGAGATCGCGCTGCTCGAAGACCAGTTGATTCCCGACATCATCGCCTAGGCCACCAGCGTCTAGCGCGCCGCTCCGCTTTGGGACATGCCGCCGCAAATCTGCGATGGACGCGCTACCTTTGCGCCATCGATTATGGCTAAGGTCAGCGATGCGAGTAAATTGGCACGACTTACGGATGCAGCGGCGCGTGATCGACACGTTGTATATTAATGCGATGGTGCTGGCCGACGAAGCCCGCAGCTATTTCGATGAGGGCGGGCGCGCCGATCGCGAAGCGCTCGATCCGATGGCGCGCGTCGCCTTCTCGTGCGAATCGCTCAAGGTCACGACTCGCTTGATGCACATCATCGCCTGGCTGCTGACGCAGCGCGCGGTCGAGGCGGGGGAAATGCTGCCGCGTGACGCGCTTGATCCGTCGCGCCGGCTCGGCACCGCGCTGGTGACCGATTCGGTTGCGCTCGAACAGATGCCCGAATCGGCGCGCACGCTGATCGCGGCGAGCGTGGAATTGCATGGCCGCGTCGCGCGGCTCGACGAAGCCAGCGCGGGCGTAGACCTCGAGATCGAAAGCCCGGTGCGATCGCTGCACCATCGGCTGGCGATGGCGTTCTAGCCCGCCGCGCGAGCCTGTGAGGCGAGGGGGCCGGATCCGTCCGGCCCCCGTCGTTCAGAGCTTCAGCCGCTCGCGCGCCGCGCGGTACTGCGCTTCGAACCGGTCGACCATCGCCGCGACCGACTCGACGCGCTCGATCACGCCGATTCCCTGGCCCGATCCCCAGATTTCCTTCCACGCCTTGGGCTTGGCGCCGTTGCCGGTGCCGAAGTCCATCGTCTTAAGATCGCCCTCGGGCAGCGCATCGGGGTCCATGCCCGCCGCGACGATCGAGGCGCGCAGGTAATTGCCGTGCACGCCGGTGAACAGGTTCGAATAGACGATGTCGGCGGCCTTGCCCTCGACGATCCCCTGTTTGTACGCGGCTTCCGCATTCGCCTCGAGCGAAGCGATGAAGGGTGAGCCCATATAGCCGAAATCGGCGCCCATCGCTTGCGCCGCGAGGATGGCGTCGCCCGTCGCGATCGAGCCTGACAAGGCGAGCGGCCCGTCGAACCACTGGCGGATTTCCTGGATGATCGCGAAGGGCGACAGCCGCCCAGCGTGCCCGCCCGCGCCGGCGGCAACCGCGATCAGCCCGTCGGCGCCCTTTTCGATCGCCTTCCGCGCGAAGCGGTCGTCGATCACGTCGTGCAGCGTGATCCCGCCCCAGCTGTGCACCGCGGTGTTGAGATCCTCACGTGCGCCGAGCGAAGTGATGACGATCGGCACTTGCCACTTCGCGCAGGTCGCGAGATCGGCCTCGAGCCGCTCGTTCGAGCGATGGACGATCTGGTTGACCGCGAACGGCGCCGCCGGGCGCTCGGGATGGTCGCGGTTATGCGCCGCCAGTTCCTCGGTGATGCGGTGGAGCCATTCGTCGAGCATCGCTTGCGGTCGCGCGTTGAGCGCGGGGAAGGATCCGACGATCCCCGCCTTGCACTGCGCGATCACCAGTTCGGGACCCGAGATGATAAACAGCGGCGAGCCGATAAGGGGAAGCCGCAGCGACGAGAGGAGGGGCGGTGTGCTCATGTCCGTTTCATAGCGCAACCGAAAGGACTGTCCAGCGGCCTCGATTTGCCTCGCGTGCAGAAAGCCTTATGGCGCGCAAATCCCCGTTTGTTTCCGGAGTAACGAAGTGAAGCTCACCCTTGCCGCCGCGCTGTTGCTCGGAACCGCGACTCCTGCTTTCGCTGTCGGGCAATTGCCCAGCGGCATCGCGCCGGTCGCCTATGACATCACGATTCGCCCCGACGCCAAGGCGATGACCTTTTCGGGCGAAGAAACGATCAGCATCGCGGTCGCCAAGCCGACTCGCACGGTCGTGCTCAACGCCGCCGACCTCAAGATTTCGCGCGCGATGGTCGACGGGGCGGCGGTGCCCTTCACGATCGACACGACCAAGCAGCAGCTGACGCTGACGCTGCCGACGATGCTCGCCGCGGGCCAGCACCGTGTCCAATTCGCCTGGACCGGCACGATCAACACCTCGGCCGCGGGCCTGTTCGCGATCGATTACAGCAACCAGGACGGCTCGTCGTCACGGCTGCTGGTCACGCAGTTCGAGGCGCCCGATGCGCGCCGCTTCGCGCCGATGTGGGACGAGCCCGGCTACAAGGCGACCTTCAAGCTCAGCACCGTCGCGCCCGGCGACCAGACCGCTTTCTCGAACATGCCCGTCGCCAGCGTGACCAAGCAAGGCGACGGCAGCAAGCTGTACCACTTTGCCGAGACGCCGAAGATGTCGAGCTATCTGCTCTTCCTCGGCATGGGCGATGTCGAGCGCAAGACGGTAATGGCGGGCAAGACCGAGATCGGTGTCATCACGCGCCGCGGCGTCGTCGACCAGGGCGATTACGCGCTCGAATCGGCCAAGCGTTTGCTGACCTATTACAACGACTATTTCGGCCAGCCCTATCCGCTGCCCAAGCTCGACATGATCGCGGGCCCGGGCTCGAGCCAGTTCTTCGGCGCGATGGAAAATTGGGGCGCGGTCTTCTATTTCGAGCCCGAATTGCTCTACGACAAGAAGCGCGCGACGCAGAGCGGCAAGCAGCGCATCTACACCGTCGTCGCGCACGAGATGGCGCACCAATGGTTCGGCGATCTCGTCACGATGAACTGGTGGGACGATCTCTGGCTTAATGAGGGTTTTGCCTCATGGATGGAGAACAAGTCGAGCATCGACCTCAACCCCGACTGGTTCGCCGGCGCGACCGCGGTGGCGCAGGATCGCGAAGGAGCGTTGCAGGTCGATGCGACCGCCGCGACGCATCCGATCATCCGCCATGTCGAGACCGTCGACCAGATCGGCGAGGCGTTCGACGGGATCACCTACGCCAAGGGGCAGGCGGTCATCGGCATGATGGAGTCGACGCTCGGCCCAGACGTGTTCCGCGACGGCATTCGCCGCTACATGGCGAAGTACAAATACGGGAACACCACGACTGATCAGCTGTGGGCCGAGCTTTCGGCCGCCGCAGGGCGCTCGGTCGCCGACGTCGCGCACGATTTCACGCTCCAGCCCGGCGTCCCGCTCGTCACGATGACGGGCGCGCGCTGTGTCGCGGGCAAGACGCAGGTGACGCTGACGCAAGGCCGTTTCGGCTATGATGCGACCGCCAAGCAGCCGCTCGACTGGCACGTGCCGCTGACGCTCGGTGTGGTCGGACAGCCGGTGACGCGCGCCGTGGTGCGCGGGGCGAAGCCGACGACGGTCAGCGTGGGCGGCTGCGGCACCGTCGTGCTCAACCGCGACAAGGGGTCGTATGCGCGCGTGCTCTACAGCCAGGCGGGGCATGACGCGATCGTGCGCGACTTCGGCACGCTCGCACTGACCGATCAGCTCGGCACGCTCGGCGACGATTTCGCGCTGGTCAAGGGCGGCAACCAGAAGCTCGATCGCTATTTCGCCGATGTCGCGGCGGTCGCGCTCGATGCGAACCCCTTGCTGTGGCAGACGATTGCCGGGCAGCTCGCCGACCTCGAGGGCCGCTTGCCCAAGGGCGCGGCGAAGGACGCGATGCGCGTGCGAGTCCGCGCGACGCTTGCTCCGGCGATGCAGCGTGTCGGCTTCACCGCGACCAAGGACGAATCGCCGCTCGTTGCAACGCTGCGCGAAACGCTGATCGCGGTGCTCGGCCATCGCGGCGACCCTGCGATTGCGGACAAGGCGCGCGGCTATGTCGCCGCATTGGCGACCAACCCCGATGCGATCCCGGCGGCGATCCGTCAGCCGATCCTCGGCACGTACGCGACCAATGCGACGCCGGCCGAATGGGACGCGCTGCTCAAGCTGACGCTCGCCGAGAAGAATCCGGTGGTGAAGAACGGTTATGTCCGTTTGCTCGGCGCGGCCGAGGACGATGCGCTCGCGCAGCGCGCGCTCGATCTTTTGACCACCGATCGCTTCACCGCGCCGCAAAAGGCCGGTTTGCTGAAGGCGGTGGCGGGTGGCCATCCCGACATGGCGTTCGACTTCGCGCTTGCGCATCTGCCGCTCGTCAACACATTGGTCGAGACGAGCACGCGCGCCGGCTTCGTCGCGAGCCTGGGCGCGGGGTCGGACGATCCGGCGATGCCGGGCAAGATTACCGCGTTCGCCGCGGCCAATCTGCCGCCAGCGGCGCGTGGCGGTGCCAAGGCGATCGTCGCTTCGATGGCAGCACGGCAGTTGGTGAATGCCCGCATCCGCGGCGACATCGCGGCGTGGGCGACGCGCGGACAGTAAGCGGCATGCGGCTTCCCCGGCGTAGAGCGCCGGGGAAGGGGGGGGTGTTCAGTCGATCCGCGTGAGCCCGGCGGCATATTCGCGGCCATTCGCAACATAATGCTCGGCCGAGACGCGCAGCATCGCCTGCGCGGCGTCGTCGAGCGTACGGACGGCGCGGGCAGGTGAGCCGACAATCAGGCTGCCAGGCGGGAACACCTTGCCCTCGGTGACCAGCGCGCCAGCGCCGACGATCGATCCTTCGCCGATCTCGGCGTGGTTGAGCACGATCGCGCCCATCCCGATCAGCACGCGGTCGCCGATCGTGCAGCCATGCAGCACGGCGTGGTGGCCGATCGTGCAATCTTCGCCGATGGTAAGCGGGGCGCCCGGGTCCGAATGGCACATCGCGCCTTCCTGGATGTTGCTGCGCGCCCCGACGATCATCGGCGTATTGTCGCCGCGCACGACCGCGCCGAACCAGATGCTGACATCTTCGCCGAGCCGTACGTCGCCGATCAGCTCGGCGCTCGGCGCGATCCAGGTCGCTTCGCCCAGCGTCGGGCGGAGTCCGTCGATTTCATAAAGCGGCATGGCGATCTTCATGGGTTGTGCAGGCATCGTGCACCTCGATTGGCGCGGTCGGCAAGTCGCACGCCGTTTTACGCCGCCGGTTCCGCGGCTTGATCCGGCTCAAGCAGATATAAAGACACGCATTTCTGCGGAGCTCGGCGCGTGCACGTGGCGTTGATACGCCATTGCAACCGAGAGGAAGACAGCATGGCTATCAAGTTTGCCGGAACGATCAACGCCCTCAATCGCGGTATCGGCTCGACCAAGCCCGACAAGGGCGGCGACATGATCGAGGATTGGGAAGCCGCACTCGCGGATATCGACACGCCCGGCGCAAAGGGCATTCTTCGCGACCTCGCGTCCTTACGCAAGCAGCTCGAGCGCGCAGCGCCTGATGCCGACCGAGTTCACGCATTGCTCCATCGTCTCGGCGAGGCGACGACGCGGATCGCCGAGAAGGCCGAGACCAATCAGGAAAAGCTCAAGACGCTGGGCGAGGCACTGACCGAGGCGGGTGAAGATCAGCCCGACGAGGCAGAGGATGTTGCAGCCGCGGCGTCTCCTAAGCGTGGTCGCGCTAAGGCGTGATCATAGGGGGCAGGGAGACCTGCCCCGACTTGCTCGAGCGGTCAGAAGGCGTGGAATGCTCCGCAGGCCGCGCATCTGACATCGCCGTAGCTGTGCAGAGCCCGCGGAGATCCGAGGATTTCCGCGGGCTCAGCGCGTGTTTGAAAGAAAATTGCAAAAAACCGTTTGACCGAATCAAACACCCCGACTAGAGACCACTCCACCGCAGCGACGGACCGGACGGTTCGCTTCTGCAGTCACCAAATTGTCGGCGCCGAGGGGCTCTTTGAAAGAAGGGCATTTCCTTAGCGTCGGTATTTTGCGCTCTTTGACATTGTCGGTTTAGATGAAGGGACATGTGGGCGGCGGCTCCGGGTCCAACGTTTTCAAGGCGTTGGTAATTCGGTTAAAGCTAAGTCGTTCTCATATGTCCTTCACGTATCCATACGTAATGGACGGTCCATGCGGTTTTCGAACTGCGCGGGTCGTCTGAAAGATATTGTGCAGAGCGGCTCCTTGAGATGAGCGAGATTATCGTGGAATTCCACTGCGATGATTTTGTGACATAAACTTGAGAGTTTGATCATGGCTCAGAATGAACGCTGGCGGCATGCCTAACACATGCAAGTCGAA
>NZ_JASJVC010000018.1:0-58724 GCF_035019905.1 Sphingomonas sp. 10B4
CCCCCCCCCCCCCCCCCCCCCCCCCCCCCCCCCCGGCGGGGGGGGGGCCCCCCCCGGCCCCCCAATTGCCCCCGCCCGGCCGGCGCCCGGGGGCCCCCCCCCCCCGAGGCCGGGGTGACGGTTTGGGCGCACGGGGAGGGCAAACCCTTACAGGTCGAGCTTGCCCTTCAATTCGTCGATCCGCTTCGACGCATCGGCCTTGCTCAGGTCGGGGCTTGGCGGCTCGACATGCGCCTCTTCGCTGAGCGTGGTCAGATACGATTCCTGCGCGCCGGTCATTGGGTCACCGCCCGAAACCCACTGGTCGGGGTTCTTCTCGGTGTTCGATCCCGGATGCTCGTCGAGCTTCGGATTGTGCGGGGTGTCGGCCATGGGATACTCGCATGTTTCTGGTATGTTCTGAACCACCGAGACGCCGCGCGGTTCCGTTGCACGCGGCAGGCTTCGACACCGAGTGCCAGACTTGCTAAGGCTGTCCGCATGCATACGCCTGCCACGCCGCCGATCACGATTGCGCTCAAGCGCTTGCCGCACGGCGAAGACTTGCCCCTGCCCGCGTATGCGACCGATGGCGCCGCCGGGCTCGACGTCGTCGCCGCCGAGGCGCTGACGCTCGCGCCGGGCGCGCGTGCCGCGGTCGCGACGGGGTTTGCGATCGCGATCCCGCATGGCTTCGAGGTGCAGGTGCGCCCGCGCTCGGGGCTCGCGCTGAAACATGGCATCACGTGCCTCAACACCCCCGGCACGATCGACAGCGATTATCGCGGCGAAGTGAAGGTGATCCTCGCCAATCTCGGCCAGGCGCCGTTCGAGATCGCGCGCGGCGACCGGATTGCCCAGCTCGTTCCGGCCCCGGTTCAACGCGCGATCCTCGACGAAGTCGCCACGCTCGACGATACCGAGCGCGGAACCGGGGGCTTTGGATCGACCGGACGATGATACTTTTCCTGCTGCTGCAGGCCGCGGAGCTTCCCGCGGTCCCCGCCGACTGGGCGACGCTCGCGCCGCTGCCCTATGTCGCGGCGCCACGCCTCACGCCGCAATTGACGAGCTTCGTCGCGAGCGAGATCACCGCCAATCGCTGCCCGATGGCCAAGCCCGCCGACGGGCATTACGTCGTCAAGGTCGACGTCGCGATGCTGGTCGGCGCGGACGGGATCGTCCGCCGCACCGTGCCGCACGCGATCAACTGCCCGACGGTCGAGCAATATGCCGCGGGTCTCGTGACGGGGTTCGCGCGCGGCAACCTCGCGCTGCGCGCCGGGACGACCGATCATTGGTACCGCGCGACCATCGTGTTCGACTGGCGCGGATGACGCTCTCCGACGCCGAGCTCGAGCGCTATGCGCGCCACATCGTGCTGCGCGAGGTCGGCGGGGCGGGACAGCTTGCACTCAAGGCAGCGAGCGTCGCGCTGATCGGCGCGGGCGGGATCGGCAGCCCGGCGATCCAGTATCTCGCCGCAGCGGGTGTCGGGCGGCTCGTGCTGATCGACGACGACACGGTCGATCTGTCGAACCTCCAGCGCCAGACGCTGTTCGGCGAAGGCGACATCGGCGCATCGAAAGTCGCCGCCGCGGCCGACGCGGCACGCGCGATAAACGCGCATGTCGTGATCGACGCACGCCCCGCGCGGCTGATGCCCGCCAATGCCGTCGATCTGCTCGGCGGGGTCTCGGTCGTGCTCGACGGCAGCGATTCGTTCGCGACGCGGCTTGCGGTGTCCGATGCGGCGCACGCGCTGCGCATTCCGCTGGTGTCGGCCTCGGTCGGGCAGTTCGAAGGGCAGCTCGGCGTCTATCGCGGCTGGGAGCCGGACAAGCCCTGCTACCGCTGCTTTGTCGGCGACGCGCGCGACCGCGCGGGCGACAGTTGCTCCGAGCAGGGCGTGCTCGGCGCGATGGCGGGCGTCATGGGCAGCCTCGCCGCGCTCGAGGCGCTCCGCGCGATCGTCGGTTTCGGCGAGGATACGGCGGGCAAGTTGCTGCTCGTCGACGCGCTCGCCTTCCGCTTTCGCACGATCGCCTTGCCCAAGGATCCCGGCTGCCCGGGCTGCGGTTAGCAGCGCCTTAAGGGTGGCACGCTAGGACAGTCTCATGAAACGCGCGCGCATCCTCGTCATCTTCGGCACCCGCCCCGAAGCGATCAAGCTCTTCCCGGTGGTCGCCGCGCTCAAGGCAGTGTCCGGGCTCGACGTTCGCACCTGCGTCACCGCGCAGCATCGCGGGCTGCTCGACCAAGTGCTCGCGATCGCCGGGCTCACCCCCGACGTCGATCTCGATTTGATGGAGCCGGGCCAGTCGCTCGACCGCCTCACCGCGCGGTTGCTCACCGGCCTCGGTGACGTGATGGACGCCGAGAAGCCCGACCGCGTGATCGTTCAGGGCGATACCGCAACCGCGATGGTCGGTGCGCTCGCGGCCTATTACCGCAAGGTCCCAGTCAGCCATGTCGAGGCGGGCCTACGCTCGGGCGACATCTACCAGCCCTGGCCCGAGGAAGTGAACCGCCGCATCGTCGCGCCGATCGCCGACCAGCATTTCGCGCCGACGCAGACCGCCGCCGATGCGCTGTTGCGCGAGAATATCGATCCGGCGATGATCCATGTCACCGGCAACACCGTGATCGACGCGCTTCACGCAACGCGCGCGAAGCTCGCCGCCGATCCGTCGCTCGCCGCCGGGCTCGACGACATCGCGACACGCTTTGCGGGCAAGAAGATCGTGCTCGTCACGACGCATCGGCGCGAGAATTTCGGCGGCGGGATGGACAATATCGCGCACGCGCTCGGGCAGATCGCAGCGCGCGATGACGTTGCGATCGTCTTCCCGATGCATCCCAACCCCAATGTCGTCGAGGCGATGAACCGCGTGCTGGGGAATCGCCCCAATATCGCGCGGATCGACCCGCTCGATTACCCGCACTTCATCCGCGCGCTCGGCCTGTGCCATATCGCGCTGACCGATTCGGGCGGGGTGCAGGAGGAAGCCCCCGCGCTCGCCAAGCCCGTGCTGGTGATGCGCGAGACGACCGAACGCCCCGAAGGCGTCGTCGCCGGCACCGCCAAGCTGATCGGCACCGACCCGGAGCGCATCGTCGCCGAGGTCACCACGCTGCTCGACGACCCCGCCGCTTATGCCGCGATGGCACGCGCGCACAATCCGTTCGGCGACGGCCACGCGAGCGAACGGATTGCCAGCATCGTCGCCAACGGTTTTGGTGTGGCGACGCCGTGAGCGCACGCCGCGTTTCCGAAATATCAACGCTCCGCGCGCATGAGCCGGAACGTGAGCAAGTAAAGGCGCAGGATCGATGATGTCGCACGCTGACCTGAAGGTCGTTGTCGTTGGTCTGGGCTATATCGGCTTGCCGACCGCCGCGGTGATCGCGCGGACGGGCGCGAGCGTGCTCGGCATCGATGTCTCGGCGCACGTCGTCGAGACGGTCAATTCGGGCAAGGTCCATATCGAGGAGGTCGATCTCGACGGCCTCGTCTCGGGCGTCGTCGCGCGCGGCACGCTGCGCGCATCGACGCGGATCGAAGCCGCCGACGTGTTCGTCATCGCGGTGCCGACGCCGTTCGCCGCCGATCATGCGCCCGATATCGGCTATGTGCTCGACGCCGCGAAGTCGATCGCGAGCGTGTTGAAGGCCGGCAACGTGGTGGTGCTCGAATCGACCTCGCCGGTCGGCACGACCGAAAAGGTGCGCGATCTGCTCGCCGAGCTGCGCCCCGATCTCAAGGTGCCCGGCAAGAGCAACGGCGACAGCCCCGACGTTGCGATCGCCTACTGCCCCGAGCGCGTGCTGCCCGGCCGAATCCTCGTCGAGCTGATCGACAATGACCGCGTGATCGGCGGCATCACGCCGCGCTGTGCGCGCAAGGCGCTCCAATTCTACCGGCGCTTCGTGCGCGGCGCGTGCGTCACGACGACGAGCCGCGCCGCGGAAATGACCAAGCTGACCGAAAACGCCTTCCGCGACGTCAATATCGCGTTCGCCAACGAACTCAGCCGCGTCGCCGACACGATGGATGTCGATGTATGGGAGGTGATCCGCCTCGCCAACCGCCATCCGCGCGTCAATATCCTGTCGCCCGGCCCCGGCGTCGGCGGGCATTGCATCGCGGTCGATCCGTGGTTCCTCGTCCATGCCGACCCCGCCAACACGCCGCTGATCCGCACCGCGCGCGAAGTCAACGACGCCAAGATCGACTATGTCGTCGAACGCGCCGAGGCGATGGTCGCGGCCAATCCCGGCGAGCGCGTCGCCTGCCTCGGCCTCGCGTTCAAGGCCAATATCGACGATTTCCGCGAGAGTCCGGCGTTGAAGGTCGCGCTCGCGCTGGCGGCGCGCTTCGGCGACCGGCTGTGTGTCGTCGAGCCGTATACCGACACGCTCCCGCCGAGCTTCGATGGCAGCGGCACGACGCTGATCGACGTGGACAGCGCGATCGAGACGTGCGGGATCATGATCGTGCTGGTCGACCACGACATCTTCAAATCGGTTCCGCTCGACGAGCGCGCCGACAAGCACGTCTATGACACGCGCGGCATCTGGCCCGATCAGCCGCGCAGCGTTCCGCGCGGCGAAGCGTTACGACTGGCGAGCTGACGCGCGTGGCCTCCGAGCCGCGCGGTTGCTGCGAGTCGGGTCGCGATGAAAGGTCCAACGATTGCTGACGACTGACCCCCGCCCGCCCAGCGGACCACCCGAATCGCGCGCGTATGCGATCGGCGACCTGCATGGCCGACTCGACTTGCTCGACGCACTGCTCGAACAGATCGCGGCGGATCGCCAGGCCCGGCCCTGCGCGCGCGAATTCCTCGTCCTGCTCGGCGACGTGATCGATCGTGGTCCCGATTCGCAAGGGGTCATCGCGCGGCTGCGCGGGCTCGATGACCCGACGCTCCACACGGTGTTCCTGATGGGCAATCACGAGGAAATGCTGGTGCGCGCGCTCGGCGCGCAGCCGCAGCGGCTGCGCGACTGGCTCAAGTTCGGCGGCGCCGAATGCGTCGAGAGTTACGGCGTCGATGCGGGCGACGTCGCCGAGCTCGATCCCGCCGCCGCCGCCGCGGTGATCCGCGCTGCGATCCCACGCGGCGATCTCGCCTTTATCGATGGTTTCGCCGACAGCTTCCGCTTCGGCGACTATCTCTTCGTCCATGCCGGCATCCGCCCCGGCATCGCGCTCGAGCATCAGCGGACCGGCGACCTGCGCTGGATTCGCGAGGATTTCCTCGACAGCGAGGCCGCGCATCCGCTGTTCGTGGTCCACGGGCATACGATCAGCGTGGGGCCCGAGGAACGACCCAACCGGATCGGGATCGATACCGGCGCCTATGCCAGTGGCGTGCTGACCGCGCTGTGCATCGAGGGCACTGGGCGACGGTATCTAGCGACTGGGAGCTGACAGCGGGCCATCGCTCAGCTGAAGTGCCAGGCCCTTTCGTCACCCCGGCCTTGTGCCGGGGCCCACCGGGCAGCGTATCCTCCGCAGACAGCATGTGCGTCTCGGTGGACCCCGGGACGAGCCCGGGGTGACGAAGCGTTGGTGCCGTGGATCGCCGCTAGCGCAGCAGATCCACCGCGAACGCGCGCACCGTTTCGCCGATATCCTCGCGCCCGATCGCGACCGACAGATTGGCGGTGACGTACCCGGCCTTGTCGCCGCAATCATAGCGCTTGCCGTCGAAGGTCAGCCCGTGGAACGGCTGGTCGCCGATCATCCGCGCCATCGCGTCGGTCAGCTGGATCTCGCCGCCCGCGCCTTTCTCCTGATTTTCGAGCACGCGCATCACCTCGGGCTGGAGGATGTAGCGGCCGATCACCGACAGATTCGACGGCGCGGTGCCCTTGGCCGGCTTCTCGACCAGACCTTTGACCTCGGTCAGCGGCCCGTTGCGGACGCCCGGCGTGATCACGCCGTACATGTGCGTCTGGTCCTCGGGGACTTCCTGCGCGCAGATCAGATTGCCACCGACCTGCATGTACGCATCGACCATCTGCTTGAGGCAGCCTGGCTTGCCGAGCATGAAATCGTCGGCGAGCAGCACCGCGAACGGCTCGTCGCCGACGATGTCGCGCGCGCACCACACCGCATGGCCGAGCCCCATCGGCTCCTGCTGGCGGACATAAGCGACCGCGCCCGGCGCGAGACGCGTCTGATCGAGCACGTCCAACGGCTTGCCGCGCGCCGCCATCGTCGCCTCGAGCTCATAGGCGATGTCGAAATGATCCTCGATCGCCGACTTGCCGCGCCCGGTGACGAAGATCATCTGCTCGATCCCCGCTTCGAGCGCTTCGTCGACCGCATATTGGATCAGCGGACGATCGACGATCGGCAGCATTTCCTTTGGCATCGCCTTGGTCGCCGGCAGGAAGCGCGTCCCAAGCCCGCCTACGGGAAAAACGGCCTTACGCAGGGGTTTAATCGGCATCGATGTCTTTCGAATTCAAAGCACTTGGTACGCTTGATACGCCGCGTCCGACGCCAAGGAAAGCAACGACGCTCAGTCCGTTGCGGAGCGCTCAGGGCGCGGCGGGCGCTGGCGCGGCAGCCTGTTGCTGCATCTGCCGGAATTGCGCATTGGAGACGAAATCGAGCAGTTCGATATCGAACGCCAGTACCGATCCAGCCGGGATCGGCCCGGTCGCCCGATCGCCATAGCCGAGGCTCGGCTTTATCCAGACGCGGTATTTCGCACCCTTCGGCATCAGCTTCAACGCTTCGCTAAAGCCCGGGACGACGCCGGAAACCGGCATCGGCGTCGGGCGCGCGCTCTGGTCGAAGGTCGTGCCGTCGATCAGCTTGCCGACATAATTGACCAGCGTGACGTCCGCATCGGTTGGCTTGGCGGGGCCGACGCCGGGGGTCAGCACGCGATATTGCAGGCCCGACGGCGTCGTCACGACGCCGCGCTGCTTGCCGTTGCTAGCAAGGAAGGCTTCAGCCGGGTTCAGCGGCACGGCCGTCGCAGCGGGCTTCGCCTTGACCGCCCGGTGCACGACCTTGTGAGTCGCCGCGTGCAGTGGCGCCGCTGGGAGAAGAATCGCGCCGATCACGCCGGCAATCGCGAGGTTGCGCATCTCAGCGGCCGGTCGGCGGCCCGCCCGCACCCGGCGGCATGCCACCGGCCCCACCCTGCTGCTGCATCATCTGTTGCTGCTGCTGGATCTGGCGATAGGTGCTCATCGGGATGAATTCGAGCATCTCGACATCGAAGGCGAGCGTCGAATTGGCCGGGATGCCGGGGGGCGATTTGTCGCCATAGGCCAGGGTCGGCTTGAGCCAGATGCGATACTTCGCACCCTTGCGCATCAGCTTGAGCGCTTCGCTGAAGCCCGGCACGACGCCCGCGACGGGCATCGGGGTCGGCTGCTGCGACTTGTCGAATACCGTGCCGTCGAGCAGGCGGCCTTCATAGTTGACCAAAGCGACGTCGTCGTCGGTCGGCGACGCGCCGGTCCCCGGTGTCAGCACCTGATACTGCAGACCAGACGGCGTGGTCATGACGCCCGCCGCACGCGCGTTGCGCGCCAGGAAGCTGGTCGACGGATCGACCGGCGTCTGGAACGCCAGCGCGATCGCGGCGATCACCAGCACGGCGATGCCGATCCACAGGTACACCAAAATACCCCGCTTCACGGGCTTTAGCGGGACAGCGGTGATCGACATGGTGGCTCCCGGGCGGGGGTCGTGAGGTCTTTACGGACTTGAGGCAGGCAAAGCGGGCGCGACGGCCCGCTTTATCGTCTTACCGTGCGCCGTCGCGTTCCATGCGCTTGCGCTCGAGCTTGCGCGCGCGACGAACCGCAGCGGCACGCTCGCGGGCGCGCTTCTCGCTCGGCTTTTCGTAATGCCGGCGCAGCTTCATCTCGCGATAGACGCCCTCGCGCTGCAGCTTCTTCTTGAGCGCGCGCAGCGCCTGGTCGACATTGTTGTCGCGTACGATGATTTGCATAAAACCGAACAGCTCCGAATCGATAGAAAAGCGCCGCCGCAAACCCACGGCCCGCGTCGCAAGGCAGGCGCCCTACACGGGAGGTGCCCAACTTTCAAGCGATCCGTCACCTTTTACGTGACTTTGGGCTCGCCCGGTCTGTAAGCGAGCGGGATGACCGCAACCCCGCTCACGCTCTACAACAGCCTCACGCGCAGCCTGACGCCGTTCGTCCCGATCGATCCGGCGCAGGTGCGGGTCTACACCTGCGGGCCGACAGTCTACAATTATCAGCATATCGGCAACATGCGCGCCTTCCTGTTCGCCGACACGCTCGGGCGCGTGCTGCGCTGGAAGGGGTATCCGACCAAGCATGTCATTAACATCACCGACGTCGGCCATCTGACCTCGGATGCCGATGCCGGCGACGACAAGATGGAGAAGGCCGCCGCGGCCGAGGCCAAGTCGATCTGGGAGATCGCGGCGCACTATACGCAGGCGTTCAAGGCCGACGTCGCGCGGCTCAACATCGATCCGCCCGCCGAATGGACCGTCGCGACCGAGCACATCCCGCAGATGATCGCCTTCGCGCAAGCGATCGAGAAGGACTGCTACCTGATCGAAGGCGGCCTCTATTTCGATACGACGCGCGTGCCGAACTATGGCAGCCTGGCACGTGCGGTCTCCGATGAGGGCGAAAGCCGGATCGACCCCGTCTCGGGCAAGCGCCATCCACAGGACTTCGCGATCTGGCGGCGCTCGCCGCCCGGCGAGCAGCGCCAGATGGAATGGGAGTCGCCGTGGGGGCCGGGCGCGCCGGGCTGGCATCTCGAATGTTCGGTGATGAGCCGCCAGCATCTCGGCCATCCCTTCGACATCCACACCGGGGGAATCGACCACCGCGAGATCCACCATCCCAACGAGATCGCGCAGAACCAGTCCTTCTGCGGCTGCGACGACAGCGGCGCACGGATCTGGATGCACAACAATTTCCTGGTGGACCGCGGCGCGAAGATGTCGAAGTCGACCGGCGACTTCCTCCGCCTGCAGACGCTGGTCGACGCCGGCGTCCATCCGCTCGCCTATCGCCTGATGTGCCTCCAGGCGCAGTATCGCAGCGAATTGGAATTCACTTGGGAGAACCTCGCCGCCGCCTTCACGCGGCTCAAGCGGCTGGTGATCGCGCGCGACGCCTTGCGCGCGCGCGATGATTACGTCCTCAAGGGCGATCCCGAGCCGTATCTCGCGCAGCTCGACGCCGCGGTGAGCGACGATCTCAACACCCCGCGTGCCCTGATCGCACTCGACGAGATGCTGGCCGACAAGCGGCTGTCGCCCGCGACGCGGCTTCGCGCGCTCGAGGATTTCGATGCGGTGCTCGGGCTCGAGCTGGTCACGCTCAAGCGCGCGGCGCTGCGGCTGCGCCCGGTCGATGCGACGCTCGACGAATCCGCGATCGATGCGCAGCTCGCGGCGCGCAAGGACGCGCGTGCGGCAAAGGATTTCGCGGCATCCGATGCGATTCGCGACGCGCTCGCGGCGGCGGGCGTCGAAGTGATGGACGGCGATCCGCTCGGCTGGGACTGGAAACTCGCGCTCTGAACCCGTCGCCCCGGCGCAGGCCGGGGCCGCTTCGTAACCGCGCGCGTCGGTTCGACCAACGGAGCAGCCCCAGCCTTCGCCGGCGCGGCTACGAAACGGTCCGCAAGCGGAGCGCACCGCTTCCCTTCTCGCCCGTGCGCGCTACGCTCTTGCGCTATCGAGGGCGACGGTACTTGCTCACCGCGCCTATTTGGAGCCTCGCCATGAAAGTCGTCCTCCCCGCCCTCGCCCGCGCGCTGCTCGAGCCCAAGCTTCCCGCCGGGCTCGACATCAGCTGGGTCATGACGCGCGAAGAGGCGACCGCGGCGATGGCCGATGCCGATATCGGCTGGGTCGACCTCTATCCGCACGGGCTGACCGAGGAAGCCGTCGCCGCTGGGACCGCGCTCAAATGGCTGTTCACCGCGATCGCCGGGCTCGATTCGCTCGATCTGCCGGCATTGGCGCGGCGCGGGACGATCGTCACCAACGGCACCGGGATCAACGCGATCGCGGTCGCCGAATACACCGTGCTCGGCGTCCTCGCCGCAGCGAAGCGCTTCGACCAGGTGGTACGGATCGCCGACCGCCACGAATGGCCCGATTCGGCGCCCGGCCGGATCGAATTGTTCGAAAGCCGCGCGCTGATCGTCGGCTATGGCGCGATCGGCACGCTCGTCGCCGAGCGGCTGCGCGCGTTCGGCGTCGCGGTGACCGGCGTCACGCGTTCGGGGCGCGACGGCACGCTGACCCCCGATGCGTGGAAGGCCCGGCTCGGCGAGTATGACTGGGTGATCCTCGCCGCCCCCTCGACCGACACGACCAAGGCGATGATCGGCGCCGAAGAGCTCGCCGCGATGAAGCCCAGCGCCTGGCTGATCAACATCGCGCGCGGCGACATGATCGACCAGGACGCGCTGATCGCCGCGCTCACCGCAAAGACGATCGCCGGCGCCTATCTCGACACCGTCACGCCCGAGCCGCTGCCCGCCGACCATCCGCTGTGGTCGGCGCCCAACACGATCCATTCGATGCATCTGTCGGGCCGCAGCCAGACCAAGATGTTCCAGCGGGCGGCTGCGCTCTTCCTGCGCAACCTCGATGCGTTCCTGGCGGGTAGGCCGATGGAAAATGTGGTCGATCTCGACGCCGGCTATTGAGGCGACAACGGCGCCCGATCCATTCGGGCGCCGTCCTGCCGATCAATAGCCGTCGCTGCGCCAATCGCGACCGCGGCCCCAGCCGCCATGTTCGAAGCGCTCGCGCTGCCAGTGGCGGCGGCGGGCCTGCTCCTGCCAGCGACGATGCTCGATCCAGCGCTGACGGGCATAGCCCCCGCCGCGATAGCCGCGATCGTCATAGCGGCGGTCGCCGCGGTCGTGGTAGCCGTCCTGATACTGCGACTGTCTGTTCCAGCCATCGTAGCGCTGTGCCGAGGCCGCGCCGGGGATGATCGCCAGCAGGGCCGTCAGGCCGAGCGACGCCGGAAGGATCAATTTACGAAACATGCGCGAACTCCTCGTCGGCAAGAGGCCGATCGCCATCACCTAGCAATCCCCCGATGCGCCGACGCTGAACGCAGGATGCAGCCAAGGTTAACGTCGCCGGTCGCCAGGACGACGAATGCCCCGCCATTGCTGACGGGGCTTCGAATACACGAAGCGACGTTTTAGGGTTCGCCAGAGTCTTCGGCACCGAGCGTCGGCACGTCGAGAATCTCGACGCGCA
Source organism: Sphingomonas sp. 10B4 (assembly GCF_035019905.1). Taxonomy (NCBI): domain Bacteria; kingdom Pseudomonadati; phylum Pseudomonadota; class Alphaproteobacteria; order Sphingomonadales; family Sphingomonadaceae; genus Sphingomonas; species Sphingomonas sp. 10B4. Next base: position 11,256 of record NZ_JASJVC010000018.1, read on the forward strand.
ACCTCACACGGCGCGTCTCAACAGCCGCCAAGCCCGGTGACCGCACCGAGCAGGCTTGGCTTGCAGCGTTTCCGCGGGCGTTCGCTGCTCGAACGGTCGCCGTTCGAGCGCTCACCGCCCGATTCGTCGTCCATCTCGGGCATGCCGGGGAAGAAGGTCGCCGAGGTGCGGAAGCGCACGCGCGCGCTCCATTCCTGGTTCCACGGCCCGGTCGCGGGCCGTTCGGGATAGACGAAGGTCGATTCGGGACCGTAGCCGATCAGCGTGCCGAACATCATTTCGCCCGCCGCCTGCTTCACTTCGGCGGGCACGACGCAATTGGTCTGCGTCGGTGCGAGCAACGTACCATCTGAGACGAGCCGCTGCGCAATGGCCGGGCTGATCCAGTCCCACAGCGCACCACCGAATTCACGGCTGGTCGAGGACGACCACCAGACGATGTCGCCGGTATCATTGTTGCCGCGCCGCCCGGCGTCCTTCGCCCCCATCATCCACGCGTAATAGCCCGTCGCCATCGGCACCCCGTTCCACGACAGCTGGACCGCGCCGTCGGGGCCGCCCCCGGTGCGGACGTGGAGCCCCTGCAGATAGTCCTGCTGGAGGTTGAAATTGATCGACGGCGCAAAGGTTGATTGGATGCGGTGATCGCCGAGCAGCGACCCGCCCTGCGGCTGACGGCCCGAGCGCGGGTTGGGCCATTCGGCATAGCTGCGGCTGTTGGCGAGCGTCGGCCCGCGATCGACCGGAACGCGCGCGCTGAACAGGTCGGGCGGCATCTGCCCCGCTGCCAGCTTCGCGAAATCGATCACGACCGGCTGCCCCGGCCGCGCATGCGCGCCGCATCCCCAGAAGATCAGCAACCGCCCCTTGGGTCGCTGGAAGCTCTCGGGCACATCCTCGCGCCCGCCGGTCCGCTGTGGCGCGAGCAGCGGGACCGACGCACCCATCGCCGCTTGCGGGAGGAAATAATGATCGCCCTGCGCCGCGCCCGTCGCGGCTATGGTCGATCCAAGGCGCAGACGAAGTTCATGCTGGTCGCCGCCGCGACGCCCGCCCATTCCCGCCATCATCTCGCCGATGTTGGGTCGGCCGCCGCCACCGGCCATGCCACCCATGCCGCCCATCCCGCCGATGCCCGTCATCGTCCCGACATCCATCGCATAGCGCGCCTTGGGCCCGGTGACGGTCTGGCTCGATGCGGGTCTGTTGGTTTTCGGGGCGGTCTTGCGTTGCGCCAGGACAGAACTGGCCGTCAACACCGCAGCTGCGGACGCGATCACGATCAGACGGCGCACAACGACCCCCTTCGAAACGGTCTCGAAACAATAGTCCCAAAACGGTCGTAAATCCAGCGCCGGTTTCGCGGCAGGCAAGATCCGCCATGCGCCCGCCGATTTACCCCGTCAGGGAAAATCACGCTTGCCTGCTTTACCCCGACTGGGTAACACCGACCCATGACGACGATGGCCGGCCTCAAGATCAAACGCTTCCGCGAGGAACGCAGCCTTACCCGCGCCGCGTTCGGGGCGTGGTACGGCGCGCCGGGCTCGACCGTCCAGGGATGGGAAGAGGATGGCAAGCGCGCCAGCGGCCCGGTCGTCAATCAGATCGCCGCCAACGCCATCGCCACGCACGCCGACTGGTACGTACAAATTCGCACGGAGAATGACATGAGCAGCTGGGCCCCCGATAGCTGGACGCGCGCCGACGCTCGGCAGATGCCGACCTATCCCGACGCCGCCGCGCTCGATGCCGCGACCGACCAGCTCGCCTCCTTCCCGCCGCTCGTCTTCGCCGGCGAAGCGCGCAACCTGACCGCCGATCTCGGCCGCGTCGCGGAAGGGAAAGCGTTCCTGCTGCAGGGCGGCGACTGCGCCGAATCGTTCGCCGAGCACAGCGCCAACAACATCCGCGACACCTTCCGCGTCATCCTGCAGATGGCGGTCGTGCTCACCTTCGCGTCGAAGCTGCCGACGGTGAAGCTCGGTCGCATGGCCGGCCAGTTCGCCAAGCCGCGCTCGGCCGATACCGAGACGATCGGCGACGTGACGCTTCCGTCGTATCGCGGCGACATCGTCAACGACATCGCCTTCACCCCCGAAGGCCGGCAGAACGACCCGCAGCGGATGATCCGCGCTTACTCGCAGTCGGCGGCGACGCTCAACCTGCTCCGCGCCTTCGCGACGGGCGGCTATGCCAACCTCCACCAGGTCCATCGCTGGACGCACGATTATATGGGTCGCAGCCCATGGGCCGAAAAATACAGCCACGTCGCCGACCGGATCGGCGAGGCGCTCGACTTCATGGAAGCGTGCGGGATCAGCCCCGAGACGGTGCCGCAACTCGCGCAGACGCAATTCTACACCAGCCACGAGGCGCTGCTGCTGCGCTACGAGCAGGCGCTGACGCGGCAGGATTCGCTGACCGGCGACTGGTACGACACCTCGGCGCACTTCCTGTGGATCGGCGATCGCACGCGCTTCGAGGGCAGCGCGCATGTCGAATATCTGCGCGGTATCGGCAATCCGATCGGGATGAAATGTGGGCCAAGCCTCGAGCCCGACGCGCTGCTACGGCTGCTCGACACGCTCAACCCCAACCGCGTCCCCGGCCGCATGACGCTGATCACGCGCTACGGTCACGACAAGATCGAGGCGGGGCTCCCCAAGCTGGTGCGCGCTGTGTTGCGCGAGGGGCATCCGGTGGTGTGGAGCTGCGACCCGATGCACGGCAACACCGTCAAGGCCGCGACGGGTTACAAGACGCGGCCGTTCGACCGGATCCTCGCCGAGGTGCGCGGCTTCTTCGCGGTACACCGCGCCGAAGGCTCGATCGCGGGCGGCATCCATGCCGAGATGACGGGGCAGAATGTGACGGAGTGCACCGGCGGTGCGGTCGACGTCACCGAGCAGTCCTTGGCGGACCGCTATCATACGCATTGCGACCCACGGCTGAATGCCGGTCAGTCGCTCGAGCTCGCGTTCCTGCTGGCCGAAATGCTCAACGAGGAAATGGCCGAACGGCGGCGCGCGGCGGCCTGAGCCGCCCCGCGCCACCCGGGGTCAAAGCGCGCTGCGGCCCTGCAGCAGGCGGACGACGACGACGATCAGAGCGATGACGAGCAGCAGATGGATCAAGCCACCGCCGATATGCACGGCAAACCCGAGTGCCCAGAGAACGAGCAGAACGACGACGATAGTCCAAAGCATCGGAGAACCCCTTTATTTGCAGCCGGAAATTCAAACCGCATCTGAAACGAAAACGTCCATCCGCGCGGCAAGTTCCGCTTCATCGGTGAATTGCCCCGGCTCGACCGCACCGTCTTGACGCCGCGTGCGCCGATGCGTATTGCGCCGTCTCGCGCAAGCGGCCCCTTCGTCTAGCGGTTAGGACGACGCCCTCTCACGGCGTAAGCACGAGTTCGATTCTCGTAGGGGTCACCATTTCCGGTTAAAGGCTGGAAATAGCCGGATTTACGTGCTCTTTACCCGTTGTGTGTACAGAACATGGGTACAGAAACACGTGAAGAAGACCAGCATGGCGTCGCCATTTGCAGACCCTCGGACGGGGCAGCTTTATTTCCGGCGCGCGGTTCCAGACGCGCTGCGGACGGCCTTCGACGGCAAGGCTCAGGTTAAGGTCACCCTCGGCACGAAGGACCCGGTTGCGGCCAAGGCGGCATTCGCGCGGGAGAACGCGAAGTTCGAGGAGCAGCTCGTCGATGCCCGCCGGCGCATGGCGGAGGGCACCTTACTGCCCACGCCTGCAGCACTCGTGCGGCGCTGGTGCGAAGGGACAGCCGTTGACGGCGGGCTGACCGGCCCGCAGCGTTTGATCATGACCTTCATGGAACTCGATGCCGCCGTCGGCGGTCGTTACACCGCCAGCGCGAGCGATATTTATCCACCGGCCATGCTCGGGCCCGCCGCGAATACGAACTGGGCAGCACTTCTCACGGACAAGGCGCGTTTTGATGCAGTGCTGTCCGAAGGGTATGGCGGCGACGCCGAGCAGGCCGGTACGAACTGGATCCGCGCCCGCTGGTACACCCCGGAGGAGCAATGGGTGCGCGGTCTCGCGGGCCCGGTCGCCCGGCTCCGCGCGTTCGACGACAGCGCTGCCCGCTTTGCCGACGACGACCTCGCCAAAGCACTGCTCGCAATCGTCGATGAGAAGCGCACAGGTGATGAAGAGGTCAATCGCGCGCGGCTCGCCCGCCATCGGCCGCGTACGCAGCAACCCAGGCTGCGTCCTCATATGCGGCTGAAGCAGCTGTACACCGAGTGGAAGGCCGGCAATAAACCCCGCCCGCAGAGTGCGCTTGAATACGAGGCAGCCGTCGATGATTTCATCGACTTCGCAGGCGATGTCGCGGTTTCCACGATCGATGCCGATATCCTGTATGATTATCGCGACGAGGCGGCGAAATTGCCCGCGACCATGCCGCGCGTTGATCGCGCCCTGCCCTTCCGCGCCCGTGTCGCGAAGCATGCGAACGCCGACCCGAAGATCGCAGCACCGACGCTCAAAAAGCGCATCGGCGCGCTCCAGGCGCTGCTGACCTATGCGTTTCAACAGCGGTGGACAGCGGCCAATGCTGGCACTGGCATCTTGATCGTCGGCTACAGCAAGAAGCGCCGCACGCGGCGCAGTTTCGAAGACCACGAACTCGCCAAGCTTTGCGAATGCCCACTGTTCGTCGATCCGCAAGGGTGGAGTTCGTCATCAAAGATCGGCGACGCGACGATTTTCTGGATATTCCTCCTGGCGATCACCACCGGCGCGCGACTGGAGGAAGTAGGCCAGGTCGCGTTGGCCGACGTGAAGCGCGACGGCGAGATCGTCTATCTCGACATCGATGAGTATGCAGCCGACGAAGAAGCGCCCGACAAGAGCGTCAAAACCGACGACTCGGTCCGGCTCGTGCCCGTCCACGCCAAGCTGATCGAACTCGGATTTTTGAACTATTACGATGCGCTGATTGCATCGGGCGAAACGCAGCTGTTTCCCGATCTAAAAGAGAATAGCGTTGGCAAGCGTACCAAGGAAGCCTCGCAGCGAATGAACCGGATCATCGACCGTCACGTCTCCGTGGACCGGCGGCTGGTATTTCATTCGCTTCGGCATGCTTTCAAGGCCAAGGGCAATGACGCCGGGATCACCGACAAGACGCTCGATCAGATTTGCGGGCATGCGCCGGTGAGCACGGGCAGCCGGTACGGCGCGGAACCTCGTGTGCGCACAATCCATCGTGAGTTGCACCTGATCGACTTCTCTTGCATCGACTGGGATCGTGTAGCCGAGGGTGTAAGCAAGATCAGCTGGGCTACCAACTTGCGAAATAATAAGGCTTGATGCCTATGCCGGCAGATCGTCATTCAATTGGCTCGGAGACGTCGCGATGAAGCGATACCTCTCCAGCCCCGCGCTGGAACTTTTCAACCGAACAGGTCTGTCGCCCACGAGTGTCGACGCCGCCCTTGAGGACCTGGTGTGGGGCAAAGGCAGCGCCATCCTTCGCAGCCACCATCCGCTGGTGCAACGCATTCGGCAGGTGACCGCCTTAAATGTCGTTCAGATATCGCGTCGCTCGCACTACGTGCTGCTTCAGATCGAACAGCAAAAGGACGGTGCGCCATCGTGGCAGTACCGCGAGATTACGCCACTAAACTGCAATTTCTCGTGCCGCGGGCAATTGCCCACAACCATCGAGGTCGCGCTGAACGGCGAACTGCTCGACAAACTCGTGAAGCCCGCGATCGCGATGGGAGGCACGGTTATCAAACACGTCGGCCCGACCGGCGACGGTTGGCTGACCGTCGACGTGACGCCGCCGTGGCACCTGTTTTAGCAGGGCGCCGGAGACCGAGGTTACGCAAGCAACCGCTAGGATGTAGCAATCGAGAATGACTGATTCGGACATCCAGCGCGTGCCGTCGGCACAACTCGAAGATCTCGCCTTCATCGTCCTGTCCGCCCGTACCGACGGGGAAGGGTTTAGCCCCTACCCGGACATTGGTGATGACATGCGCACACGGCTCAGGTCTCGGATCAAGCAGCTGTCTCGTTACGATTGGCCGTCCTCCCTGCGTGACGACCCGGCATTCCGGCGCGGTCTTACGCTGCGCCAATGCCTGCGGCTGACCGTCGCACTCTTGCTACTCGATGCGCACCTGCCGCCGAGCTTGGCGGTCATGCTGGCGCAGAACAATGAGTTGGGTGTTCTGCGAGCGGTCAGCGCGGCGTTGTCTCCTAAACCGGAAGCTCGCATGACCGCGGACGACGCCGTCGCCGTGATCTTCGCGACCGAGATACAGGACACGCTGGAATTTCTCAATCGTTTCGAGGTGCAAGAAGAGCGTATCCGCTTCGTGCGCCGAGCTGACGTTGCGCAAATTTGGTCAGGAGATTGCGCAGGATCTGGTGCAAGAATTATCGTCGATGCCGTAACGGCAACCGCGGCGCTCTGGCGTTGGCTGAGCGAGCGGCGACTGATGAGCGATGCCGCAAGGGTAGAACTAATGGTAGAAATCGAGGTCGCTTCCGCCAGGCCTGAGTTCGAGCGGGTGACCGATCGAAAGCTCCGACGATAGGAACAAAGAAAGTACGGGTGTCTTACGCGTCTGTGCACTAGCTATTGTCAAACAAGGTGTTATATTCCCACTCGAGGCTACTCGCTGCCGTAGCGGAGAGGAGCCTTGGTATGGAAGGTAACGATATGACCGACGACTATGCACAGGTGCCGTTCGGCGACGATGTCGCCCCGGGCGGGTTCGATCTGATTGAGTTTGCCGACAACCCCGAGCCGCGCTGCGCCTGCGTACTGCTGCTCGATGTCTCGGGTTCGATGAACGGCGTTTCGCTCATCGCGCTCAACGCGGGGCTGCAGCAATTCGCGAAGGATGTTCGCGCGGACAGTCTCGCAGCAAGGCGCGTCGATCTGGCGGCCGTGACTTTTGGCGATTCGGTGAACGTGGTCGCCGAGTTCGGGTCGGCGCAGCACTTCTATCCTCAGCCGCTCACGGCAAAGGGTAGCACTCCGATGGGCGAGGCGATCAACGTCTCGCTCGACCTCATGGCAAACCGGCAGCAACAGTATCGAAGCGCCGGGATCACACCGTACCGCGGGGTGATCTTCCTCGTCACGGACGGCAAGCCCACGGATAGTTGGGAGCGCGCCGCGCGCCGGATCGAGGAGGGCGAACGCCGCAAGAGCTTTTCGTTCTTCGCCGTTGGGGTGGACGATGCCGATATCGACACGCTGGCCAAGATCTCGGTTAGCGCGCCGGTGATGCTGCGCGAAACCGATTTCGCGGCCATGTTCCGCTGGTTGTCGAGTTCGCTGTCCGCCGTTTCGCGTTCGAGCACAGGGCAGACCGTCAACCTGACCAACCCGGCCGGCCCCGCGGGCTGGGCATCGATCGTCTGAGCCAAGTGACCGACTGGACCTGGATCGCCGCCTCGCGGCGCGGCACCGCGCACGCGCAGGCAGGCGAACGCCGTCAGGACGCTTGTCGCGTCATGACGGCGGAGCCTGGATTCTTAATTGCGGTAGCCTGCGACGGAGCCGGCAGCGCGGTGTTCGGCGGGTACGGCGCGGCGATCGCGGCACGCGTCCTGACGAACCGTGCGGCGGACTGGCTTTCCAGCACGGGTGCGATTCCTGCTCCGGCAGCAATCGACCTGTGGGTCGCCGAAGTCCGACTGATGATCTTATTTTCCGCTGACCGAATCGACTGCTCGGCAGGCGACTTCGCGGCGACGCTCGTGATGGCGATCAGCGACGGATTCAACACTATCACCGCACATATCGGCGACGGCGCCATCATCGCGCGGCAGCCGGGATCGCTAGATCTGGTCGAGCTTAGCTGGCCCGAGAGCGGCGAACACGCATCGACGACCTACTTCATCACAGACCTTAATCTCCGCCTACGCATCGGTGTGTTGAAGGACTATCGGCTCGATCGCATCGCGCTGCTGACCGATGGAATCGAGCGGCTGGCGCTCGATTTTGTTAGGCGTGTCGCCCATCGTCCATTCTTCGATGGTTTATTCAAGACGGTCACTTCCGGCTGCAGCGCCGGCGCCAACCGCCCGCTGTCGCGCCAACTGGCCGCGTTCCTGGATTCTGACGGCGTGAACACCCGCACCGACGACGACAAGACGCTGATCCTCGCGGCGCTGGGATGACCACGCCGACCTTGCTGTGCGGCGGCGCGCGCCTTCCCCTCGGCGATCGCATCGGTCGCGGTGGCGAGGGCGAAGTCAATGCGGTCGCCGATGGCTCGGGCCGGGCAGTCAAGATCTACTTGAACCCCGACGCCGCGCGCGAGGCCAAGGTCCGCGCAATCGTCGCTGGCGGTCTAGGTGCTGTCTGTCCGGACGTAACGTTCCCGCTTGAGATCGTACGCACACCCGATGGCCGCTTCGCCGGGTTCACGATGCGGCAGGTGACCGGGCACAAGCCGATTCACGAGCTCATTGCCACTTCCGCCCGCCGCCAGCATTTCCCAAAGGCCAATTTCCGGTTCCTGGCGCATGTCGCGCTCAACGTCGCGCGCATCGTAGCAAATGTGCATGCCGCCGGCGTCGTGATCGGCGACGTCAACGCCTCTGGGTTCCTTGTGTCGCAGAACGGTACTGTCACGTTGATCGACGCCGACAGTCTTCAGATCGGATCCCATCGCTGCCGGGTCGGCATGGTTGAATACACCCCACCCGAGTTGCAGGGCGTGCCCTTCGGCACTATTAATCGCACTCCCGACCATGACGCGTTCGGGCTCGCCGTTATGCTGTTTCAAATCCTTGCGCTCGGTCGTCACCCTTTCGCCGGGGTCGTGCGCGGGCGGTCGAACCAGCTCGATCAGGCGATTGTCGAGGGGCGGTTTGCCTATTCACTGCTCAGAACGGTCAGCGCTACCCCGCCTCCAGGCGCGCTTCGTTTGGAAGAATTGCCAAGAGCTATCCGACTGCTGTTCGAGCGCGCCTTCGCTCAGCGTCTTGGTCCAAGACCAACTGCCGCCGAGTGGGTTCCCGCCCTTCGCGCGCTTGCCTCAAATTTAACGCAGTGCCCCCGGATCTCCAATCATTACGTGGCGACGCCTTCCATACCGTGCCCGTGGTGCCGCATCGAGCGCGCGACCCGCCAACCGATCTTTCCGGGCGGCGTTGCCAATCCTGCCAGCGCTGCTTTGCCATCGCGACTGCGCGAAGAGGCCATAAGCTCCATGAGGTCGGCAAAGTCGCATGCGCACGATACCGTAACGCCAATGTGGTCGAGGTCACAGACCCGCCCAAGCAAAGCCGCCAGAAAGGTGCTCGACAGCGAAAGCCATACGACCCTGCCTGCCAGCATCCGAGCGCTGGAGCTTTCTTTGGGTGACGGGCGTAAGTTCATCGACCGCTACTTTGCGTTCGACTTGGCGGCGACTCGTGCGGTGGAGGGCTGGCGGTCGCGGCTCGGCATCTGGGATATCGCGAAGCTCGCTGACGAACTGCGCGGCCATGTCGATCAACTCGATCGCATGCACATATCCAGATCGTCGATGGTAGCCCAGGCTACCGCGCGCATCGCCAGCACGGAGATCAAGGACTATATGACGCGCGAGCGGATCGAAAGCGCGCAGATCGTCGGGATTGGCCCTGCTTTGCGAGCAAACCTCGCCCGCAACGGCATTACGACCGCGGCGGACGTCACTCGCCCCGCCCTCACCGCCATTTGCAACATCGGTGAAAGCCGGGTCGTATCTTTGCTATTTTGGCGCGAGGCTGTCGCGGTCAAGGCCGAAGATGCGGCACGAACGGCTCCGCCAGCGAGCGGTACGACTGCTGCCGAAGCTTTGGTGGATCAGCATATTCGACAACTGGAGCACGACGTTCGAACCCGTATCGCCGATCTCGAAGCCCGGGTCGCGCGCGTCAGGAAGTCCGTGTGGCTGATTGATTGCGCTGTGGAAGAAGCCTTGGTCGCGCTCGACCAGGCGTCGTCGGACCTGACGCATCTCGGGCTTGCTGAGTTTGCGCGGCGCAGCGTGAAGCTCGGCCCCACACCTTCCCCGCCGCCTCCCACAAAGCCCAGACGCAAGTCCGGTAAAAAGCCTACCGCTAAGGGCTGTACGCGTTGCGGCGCACCGATGGTCAAGCGCTGGGGTCTGCCGAACAACGTTAAAGCCAGTGTGTTTTTCGGCTGCAGCAATTACCCAAGATGCGCCGACACGCAATCCGTCCGCGGAAAGTCCGGTGCGCCATGAAGCGGCAGCAAGACCCCGATGCGCAAGGTCCGGATGGGCCATTACCTGCCGACGCCTGCCAAATGCGAACTGCTCGGGCTATGGCACGGCGCACAATCGTCGCTGCTGAAGCGCGCTATATTGCGTGCGCAACCGCAGCGTTACGGCAGGAGATCGGCGCCACCGTCAGGTCGGCATCACCCATCCTAATCGCACTGCTTTCGTTCGAAGGCTTGCTCCTAGACGACGTGGTCGAGACGATCGAACCGGCCTATGGCTGGCCGCGGCGTCCTCGGATATCTCCGCGGGAAATTGCGTGGTCGGCGGGCAAGCACGCGTGTCGGTATCTTGCAGCAACTATGCAACCCTATCTGGATCCAGGCAAACTCACGACGCATGGAACAAGCGTCGATCTTTGGGGCTACACGTCAGCCAAAGTGCGCGTCGACGTACATTCGATCGAGGTTCGCGTTCGTCTCAAAACGGTGACCTTCGACACTTGTTTCGGACTGCTGCGGATCGAACTCGGGAGGCATCTGCCAGAAACGCTCGCCATCGCCTGCGTCGGCCGACTGGTTATAGAGGTGGTTGATCACCTGTCCCTGCGCGGTTCGGGATGGCGCATAGCCGCCGTCGAGGCAACAAGCATTGGCTCAGTGCTGGTCGTGGTAACCGGGTCGGCTGCATACCGTTTGCAATGGGCCAGGGGATGAGAACCAAAACCGCATCACTGCATGCCCGCTCATCGCGCCAGCCCGCTCCACCGATCCACCCAAACGGCGGTAGATGGAAACAGGCTTCGCAGCTCGGTTTGATCGAGCGCGAGACGCAAGCTCTTGCGCATCAGGCGGCGCTCGGCACGACTGGGCTTGCGATCGTAGTTCAGGTCGCTGCGAATGCTGCTATCGGCAAGCAGCAGGAGTGCTATCCGGCGGGACCGGCAAACCAGGGTCGCAGCGATAAGAATCGCCAGGAGCGCGACCAGCATGCGTGGCGCAATCAGGACAGCTGCAAATGCTGCCACATAAGTAATGTTCAAGATCATGGTCGTTCCTTTTCCTTAACCCATCCAGGTCACCCCCACCCGTTTTCTCAGAGGCCTTGGACGATCAAAGCACTTGCGTCGGTGCAAGGTGGCAAATCGCGACGATCGCTAACGCCCGTCTTTCCCGTATCCCGGAGCTAGAAAATGACAGCCACGAGTGATGACGATCTCGAACACGATACGCTCGGCAATGCGGCTGGGCGCAAGATCAAGGTGACGCGTACCGACGTAACGATGCACTGCGATACACTGCCGGAGACGCTTATCGAAAGCTTGCGCGGCCAGCCGGTCCACAGCAGGTCGGATATAGCTACGCTCAATTCGCCGACGTGCCGCCGAATCGAGTTTTCCCCGGCGGTTAGCGGGAACGGTTTTAGGAGATCATTCAAGTGACCGATGTTTGGAACAACGTGACCATCTACGGTCCCCGGGATGATATAGAACGGTTCAAGCGAGAGTGCCTAGAACCGGACGAACAGGTATACCGTGGCGGCCAGAGCGGCTGGGACGGCTGCGCGTGCACGATTTCCTTGCCACCCCCTGACGACGTCGAAGGTGCACCGCCTTCATCTAGCGGATATCTAGATTACGTCTGGAACTTTCAGCAATTTAAATCAGCATCCACCGTCCGATATTCGTTCAGCTTCGACAGCGACGGCGAATTCCCTGTGCAAACCTTCGAACAGCTCGCGGCGAGTTTCCCTCGTCTGGCGTTCGACTGCACCTGCATCGAGGCCTTGGACGAATTCATGGGGTACGGTTGGTTCAATGCTCCACCAGGCGGTGAGGGGTTCCGGCAGGACTTTAAGGTTCCGAAAGACTACTGGACGGGTGGCGGCGGTGAGAAGCGCAGCCTGAAGGCACAGGCAGCGCACGAGGCGCGCGTCGCTGGACTCGAGAAGGCCGCTATCGAATGTGGATAGGCGTCCAAAGGGGGGACCCCATCCCCCCGCGGTACAAACAATTGAAAGTGCAATAGAATAAGACTTTTGAGGGGGTCCCGATCGGCGCCGATCGGAACCCCCTATAACGCAGATCTATTTGCTATTACACTTATTTAGACAGGTTCGGGCAGGATCCCGCTTGGACGCTTATCCACAGACTATAAGCTCTACGTCTTCCATGGCCGGGTTGCGGCGGTGCAGGTGCATCTCGACCGGGAACATGGCCACCGCTGGATGCTGTTCGATCCGGCGTGGCGTCGACTGTCCTCTGCATCGGCCAATCCGGATCCGCCGCCGCCGGGCTCGCTCGCTCAGATGATCATCGGTGCTGAACGCCTGGCACATGGCTTCGATTTTGTGCGTGTCGATTTTTACGATATCGGCAGCATCCCGCGCTTTGGCGAGATGACCTTTTATCCCGGCTCGGGCCTCGACCGGTTCGATCCTCCCGATCTCGATGCATGGCTCGGTAAGCTGTGGCTGGCTGACGCTGCGCTATAAGCACCTAATACTAACCCCGCGCAGCCCCGTGCCGTGCCCGCCCCGAAATCGGTGTAGGACGGAGCGATCGAGCCTGTCACTCGTTGGTCCTGTAATGACTTATCGCAAAACGCGCCCGCTGCGGCGCATCACGTTGAGTGTCATGTTGCTGTCGGGATGCAACTACACCTCGGCAAGCTCTGCTCAGCCCCGCCATACCGATCTGCCCGCAGACACTAGCGCCACGCCGTCCCCCACTCTCACCGCAGACTTGGCGGCTTCACCGCAAGCAAGCGCCTCCTGGTCCGACGCGAATGCCGCCGAGCTCGATGAGGCGCTTGGCAATCGCGCCGTCGATGGACTGGATCATATCGATTTTGGGACTGCGCCCACGCTTGGCGAGTCTGCGGCAACGCGCGACGCGGCGCTGACGCGGATAGCGCTACGCTACGCCACCGCGCTTGCTTTGGGCGTTGCCGATCCCACAGTCCTGCACCCCATCTACACGATCCCCCGCCCTCATCCGGACCTCGCCGCCGCACTCTCGCGCGCACTCCGAAAGGGCGATTTGGCGCAGTGGTTTGCTACGCTCGCACCGCAGGATGACGAATATCGCGCGCTCTCCAAGGCCTATCTCGCCAATCGTGGGGAAGCGCAGACCGCGTCCGCTGCCGTGCTCCGCTCCGGCGACGCGATTCAGCCGGGAGATCATGACGATCGCATCCCGACGATCGCGGAACATCTCGCGCAAGGCGAATATCTCGGCGCTCAGTCATCAGCGGCGGCGCAATCCGCCGACGCCGGCCGCTATACGCCACCAATGGTCGATGCAGTGAAAGCGCTGCAGCGCGATTACGGCGTCGCCGATGACGGCGTGATCGGCGAGAAGACACTCGCGATCCTCAATCTGCGGCCAGGCGACCGCGCCCGCGCGCTTGCGGTGGCGATGGAGCGTCGGCGGTGGCTGTCGCGCACGCCGCCGGGCACGCGGGTCGATGTGAATGTGGCAGCCGCGCGACTCTATTATTATCGCGATGGCAAACTCGTGGACGAACGGCGCGTGATTGCCGGCCAGCCGGGCAAAGAAACCCCGCCGCTGCTTGCTCCGATCTACCGCCTGGTCGCCAACCCGACCTGGACAATTCCGAAATCGATCCAGAATGGCGAGATGGCGCATGTGGCACGCGCCTATTTACGGCGCCACAACATGGTACTGAGGAACGGTTGGATCGTCCAGAAACCTGGACCGAGCAATGCGTTGGGCGTCGTCAAGTTCGACATGAAGGATGATCAGGCGATCTATCTTCACGACACGTCGAACCGCTCGCTGTTCGCCCGTAGCCAGCGGCATCTGAGCCATGGCTGTGTGCGTGTCGAGAACGCGGCCGAATTCGCACAGCGCCTTGCCGATGACGAAGGTATTGGCGACCGGTGGCGCAAGGCGCAAGCGTCGGGCCGGCACCGGTTCGTGGCATTGCCGCACGCTATTCCGGTGCGCCTGCTCTACCACAATGTTTTCATCGATCCGCGCGGCGGCCTCGCGTTCCGCACCGATCCCTATGACTGGAATCCGGCAGTGGCTACCGCACTCGGCTTCGGCGATGGCGCGCACATGAGAGCCAAGGCCGACGCGATCGACGTCGGGCCATGACGGGGATGCTCCCCGCATCACTGCATGCGCTCGCCACTGCCTTGATCGCGCCGATGCGGCATCTTTCGCTCGGCATGGGTTTGGGATCCAGACTCTAGGTCGATATCGCGTCGATAGGAGGTTGGCAGGTCGGCATGCATGGGATGAGGCGCTACTTCAATTCGGATGGCACGCGCCACGACTTGGCGGGATCGCGCCGGTCGACAGCGTGGCATTCCGGTTGGCGATGGAAGTGGCGATGCTCGCCGGCTTCGTCACGCCTGCCCAGTCAAGTGACCGCTGATACGCATCGGCTGAGGAAAAGATTTTAGGGGCCCTGGATATGCCCAGTCAGCCCTAAGCACGCCGGGTATATTTGGGCGCGGACGGTCTGGTTTATGGTTTGACCGGCGCCGCCGTCGCAGCAGCAGCAGCGAGTTCGAGCGCACCTGCAGTCATGGCGATGGACGGCCCGTTCGCTCCCACTGCCAGTCCGTCCCGCGCAATCTTGATCATCTTGCCCGATGTCAGCTTAAGCGTTGGAAACTGAGCGTCGATCGTTTCGATCGTTCCGACCGGCGCACCCTGCGACCCGACCACCGCTGCGCCGGACACCAGTTTGGCCGCGGCATCGGCGAGGCTCCTGTCGATCGCGGTATCGAGCTGGACTTGGGTCATGCCAAGCAGCAACATGCCCTTGTCGGGCGTGAACGCGGTTTTGGCGATTTGCGCACTGTGCCGATCCGTCCTGACCATGACGGACTCGCCGTCGAAGGACGTGACTGTGCCGACCAGCCCGCCTGCTGGATCCTTCACCTGCATCCCCGCGACAATCGATGCGGGTTGCTGTGCCGCTACAATAGCGGGCGCGCCAAACACCAGTATCGCCGCTGCACACAGGCCGGATTTCGTGATCATAAGCATGGGAGCTTTCCTTCGACTAATGATTGGATCGTACGAAGCGTGCGATCTCGCTTCGGTTGAAGCTATCTGCCAACTAACCGTGCTTGAAGTGCGTGCGCCTAGCCGCTGGCTCGGATTGCGACAGTCGTAGAAGGGCGCTGTCCGATGAGGACGGGGAAACCCATCCAACGCCCGCGGCAAGCGCGCTGAACAGCAACAGCGTCTGCGCCAATTCGTTGGTCCGCAACCACGGAAAGGCAGCGGCCAAGACCAGCACGAACGCGAGTGTCGGGCCCCATTGCGGATGGTGGATTAGCCTGAAGGCGGTCCAGAACAGCCAAGCGATTACTCCAGCGCCCAGCAAGCCACCGGCCGTAGCAAGCGCGACAGTTAAAACCGTATGGAGGACGTACATGATTCACCTCTCCTGATGGGCCGGAGCGTGGATTACGATGAACGACTCGCTTCGCGTCCCAACATAAATATATGTCGGGTTGCGATATAATGCAAGCGTTTCGCGTATTAGAACTAACGCTCAAATGCGATCGAGGATGGCGGTCAGCGTTTCGCGGATGCGGATGACTTCGGCGCGATGGACCGTCGACATCTGCGTCAAGATCGCCGTCGCCGAAGACGTCAGCGCTAGTACCGAGCGACGCCGGTCCTGCTCGGAGCTTTGCTTGGAGAGCAGGTCGAGCGCGACAAGCCGATCAACGAGCTCGCTCGCGCTGTGCGGCTGGATGAACAATTGCTCGCCGAGATCGCCGATGCCCATCGTCTGCCCCGGCGCGGCTCGGATGGCCAGCAATGCCTGATGCTGTTGCGGGGTCAGCCCGAGCGCCTTCGCGGCCTGTTCGCTGAATTGGAGAAACTGGCGAAGCTCGTAGCGGAAGGCCGCAAGTGATTCATAATCCGCTTGCGAAAGCGTGGTGGTTGCAGCGCCGGTCATGCCAATGCGGTATCGAAGCCGGCGGAGTGGTGCAACGCTCAGGCGAGAGTCGCCGCGCTGACCGCGTCATCGTACCGGTCGAAACCGCAGCGCCGCACCGCCATTGGCATGGGCATCTAGAATCAAACTGCCCGACCGCGAGCGCACCGCTCCTTCGCGTCGGTCGATGGCGGTATAGCCCGTGCCGTCGGTCCAGCTATCGACGCGCCAGCGCCCCTCGCCCAGGAAGGAGAGCGGGATCGCCAGATGCCGCGGATGCTCATCGGTCAGCACGCCAACGAACCAGTCGCTCCCTTTGCGCCGCGCGACGATTATAGAGTTGCCGAAGGTGCCTCCCAAAGCGCGCGTCTCGTCCCACGCGGCGGGCACAAGCTTAAGGAAATCCGCGCCGGGGACCGGGCGGTGCGCGGCATCCTCATAGGCCGAAGGCGCATCGGCCAGCATCATGAACGGACTGGGATAGACCACGAACAGCGCGAGCTGCTGCGCCCGCGTCGTCATCACCATCGGTCCGATCGAGCGTTCCTGGAATTGTGCCGGCGGAACGTTGCGGAAGCCGCCCGGCGTATAGTCCATTGGCCCTACGATCGCGCGCGTGTAGGCGGTGCGAACATTGTAGCCGGACGTCACCTTGGTCGACCAGCGATTGTATTCGAGCCCCATCACCCCTTCTTGGGTCAGGAAATTGGGATAGGTGCGCGCCAGCCCGCGCGGAACCATCGCGGCGTGCAGATCGACCATCAGATGATGCTTGGCCGCTTCGCTGAGCAAGCGATGATAGAAAGCGACGATTTCCTGATCCTGGCGATAGATGAAATCGACCTTGATCCCGGCGATTCCGAGCCGTTCGTAGAGCGGCAGCGCTTGCGCCATTTGCTTGTCGAGCGTCAGCCAATTGACCCACAGCCAAACCTTCACGTGGCGCGCGCGGGCATAGCGCACCAGTTCGGGGATATGCACACCGACTGCGTTGCGCGTGATATTGGCATTGGGCAGGTTGACGCTTTCGCCCTGCGGTCGCCACGCCCACCCCTTGTCGATCATCATATAGGGAAGGCCGAAACGGCCGGCGAAATCGATATAGGCCTTGTAGGTCGTATCATTATGCCCGGCATGCGCCACGCTCGGCGCGACCGATCCCGACCACCAGTCCCACGCCGCCTTGCCCGGTCGGACCCAGTTTTTCGCGTCGGCGACGCGCGAAGGGCCGGCGAGATCATCGACCATGGTCGAGGCGATGAGATCTTCGGGCCGGTCGGCCAGCATCACCACTCGCCACGGCGTCACTACCGCATCCTGCGCAATCGTTACCGGCGGCGCTTTCGGCGTCGCCGGGTTGGGCGTCAGCCGCAGTCGGACACCCTTTTTGTCGCCGGTCCCCGCGAAGTAGGCGGCCGAGAAATTCTCGATCCCGCTTTCGGTCAGCGCCAGCGTTTCCCCGCCATGGCCGGTGCGGCATACCAAAGGCAGGTCATAAAGGCCGCTGTGCGCCAGCGCGCTCGCCTTGATCGGCGTATAGTCGCCTTCATGGCTGTTCTTCATCTCGTAATGCCGCACGGCGAGGCACGCCCGGTCCTGCGGGAACACAAATTGCGTGCGATCAGCTGCGACCGCGATCTGGTCGATGCCGGCCTGCCGCGGCACGACGATCCGCACCGCAGCGCCTTGGTCGCTCACCCGCGCTTCGAGGTCGAAGCGCCGCACCGGCGCTTGGCGGCTTTACACGTGCACCGTCATCGTCGTGAATTGCGAGACCACGGGCGTAGCCCGACCGGGCATCGCATAGCGCTCGTCACGCTTTCCATGATCGACCGCAGTGATCACCAGGTCGTCGAAGCGCACGGCGGTCCCACGCTCGGTCATGTCGAGCGCGAGCGTCGAGGGCGCGATTACGTCGCGGTCGTCGCGGCGAACGCGGAACAATGGGCCGCCGTCGTGGGCCAATCCGATTTCGAGCGAAATCCGCGCATTGGGTGAAAGGACAACGCGCGAGCTAACAATTAGCGGCTTCGTGCAACCGGCCAGTGGGACGGCAGTCAGGAGCGCACAACCCGCCCATAAACGGATCGCCAACACGTCCTCCTTAGTCAAATCTGTAGCGGCGCTACGCGAACACACGACGCTTGACGAGTGGGCACACGATAGATCGATCGCTACGTCAGCCTCACAAGGGTATCCTAACGGCAAAGCCTTGTGCGACGAGTGCGCTCACGGCATCGGGGCTCATCTCGGTCGAGCGCTATGGAACAGGAAGCTGCGATGGACTGGCATACGTGGCTCGCAAGTGCCGGCGTGACCATACCGAATTCGCCCGATGTGGAGTCGCTCGTTGTTGCCGTCGTGCTGGTTGCGGGTGCGGTTGCGATCGGCTGGTTCGCCGGGCACCGCGCCGCGCCTCCAGTTGCTGTTCGACTGAAACGCCTCGGCGGTCGCGCCGCGGCCTTTCCGGAAACTTTTGTCGCCGCGGTCATCCAATATAGCGTGATCGCGCTGCTACTGTTGATCGTTGGCAATTCGGTTGCGCTCAGCCCCCTCGCGTTGATGCTGCTGGCAGTGGCGCTCGGGATTGCGGTCGCGCGACTCGTCCATCGCATCGCCCGCGCCGCAGGTTTGGGCAAGAGCACGGCTACGATCCTGGCGCTCGTAGCGTTGGTCGCGACCACCGCGGCGACGCTCGGCGGAATGCAGCCGCTGATCCACGGACTGGACGAGATCGGCGTCACGATCGGCAAACATCGTATCACGCTGCTCGCGGTGATCAATGCGATCGTCATTGTCGCGTTGCTTTACGTCGTCGCCAAGGCAGCCAACCATGTGCTGGTCCATCTGATAGGCCGCACCAGCAGTCTCGACCTCTCGCAGCGTGCGCTGGTGCAGAAACTCGCCGGGATCGGCGTGGTCGTCGTGGCTGTGCTGCTCGGGATCGACTTGCTCGGCATCGACCTGACCGCGCTCACCGTCTTCTCCGGCGCCGCTGGCCTCGCCATCGGGTTCGGCCTGCAAAAGACCTTCGGCAATCTGATCGCCGGGCTGATCCTGCTGATGGACCGCTCGATCAAGCCTGGCGACGTGATCGTCGTCGGCGACACGTTTGGATCGGTCGGCAAGATCGGGGTGCGCGCGGGGTCGGTCGTAACGCGCGACGGCAAGGAGCACCTCATCCCGAACGAGCAATTGATGACCGACGCGGTAGAGAACTGGTCCTATTCGGACCGCAACGTGCGCATCCATATCCCGGTGGGCGTCGCCTATGGCTGCGACCTCGCTAAGGCGCAGCAATTGATGGTCGAGGCCGCAACCGGGGCCGCGCGCGTGCTCGACACGCCCAAGCCTTCGGTCTGGCTTAAGGACTTCAGCGATAGCTCGGTCGATCACGACATTCTTGTCTGGATCGCCGACCCGGAGTTGGGCGTCGGCAATGTCCGTTCCGATATCCTCAATCGTCTTTGGCGGCTGTTCGCCGACAACGACATCGAACTGCCCTTCCCTCAGCGCGACATCCATGTTCGGTCGATGCCTCCGCCGCCAGCGACTGGCTGACCTGCCGATCAGATGACAATATCGTCATCCGACAGAATTCGTGCGCTGAATATCGTAATTCCCGATACAGATGCAGGATAAGAACGCGGAGACGGTAATGCGGGGATTACTGGCGGTTGCGACTTTGGGGCTGTTGATCGGCGCGTGCAGTTCGCCGTCTGCTGTCAAGCAGCCGCCGCAACCGCACCAGGCGACCGCCCTCGGCGGATTCAGCACCGCACCCGGCGGCAAGCCCGGCGACTGGACCAGTCAGGCCAAGGACTTCGCCAATTCACGCTACAGTACGCTCAACCAGATCAACACGGGTAACGTCGGCCGGCTACGCGTGGCGTGGACCTTCTCCGATGGCGCGCTCTACGGCCATGAAGGCGCGCCGCTGGTCGTCGACAACACGATGTATACTGTGTCGCCGTTCCCAGACCGCGCCTTCGCGCTCGATCTGACCAAGCCGGGTGGGCCGATCAAATGGACCTATGATCCCGCCCCTAGCCCGATGGCGATCGGCAAGGCGTGCTGCGACCCGGTGCTGCGCGGCTGGGCGATCGCCGATGGCAAGCTGATCTACAATCTGCTCGACGCGCATGTCGTCGCGGTCGATCTGAAGACCGGCAAGGAGATGTGGCGCACCAAGATGGCCGACGTGTCGCGCGGCGTCACCATGACGATGTCGGCCTTTGTCGCGGGCGACAAGGTCTATGTCGGCAATTCGGGCGGCGAGATGGGCGTCTCGGGCTGGTTCGCCGCGCTCGACGTCCACACCGGCAAAGAATTGTGGCGGGCGTATTCGACCGGCTCCGACAAGGACGTGAAGATCGGCGCACGCTTCAAGCCGCTCTATCCGCAATACCAGGGTAAGGATCTGGGGCTTAAGAGTTGGCCAACCGGCGCCTCGCCCAAGGGCGCGGGCGCGGTGTGGGGGTTCATCTCCTACGATCCCAAACTCAACCTAGTCTATTACGGCACCTCCAACCCAAGCCCGCGTGTCCCCAGCCAGCGGCCGGGCGACAATCTGTGGACCTCCTCGGTGTTCGCGCGCGACGCAACCACCGGCGAGGCGGTCTGGGCCTACCAATTCACCCCGCACGACCAATGGGATTATGACGGCGTAAACGAGATGATGCTGCTCGACCTGCCGATCAACGGCAAGATGCGTCACACCATCGTCCATTTCGATCGCAACACCTATGCCTATGTGCTCGACCGCGAGACCGGCGAAGTGCTCAAGGCCGATACCTTCGCGCACGAGACCTGGTCGAGCGGGTTCGACTGGAAGACCAAGCGACCGATCGTCAACCAGGTCGCCACACCCAAGGTCGAGCAGCAGGTGACCAACATCTGCCCGCCCGACATCGGCCAGAAGGATTGGGAGCCACCATCATATTCGCCGCGGACCGGGCTGATCTACGTCGGCATCTTCAATCTTTGCATGAATTTGACCGATCACAAAGTTAGCTACATTCCCGGCACGCCCTATGACGGGATGGAGATGACGCGCCAGTCGGCTGATGGTGACAAGGGCAATTGGGGGGCGCTGATTGCCTGGGATCCGGTCGCGGGCAAGCGCGCCTGGGCGATCCCCGAAAAGTTCATGGTGATGTCGGGCACGATCGCGACCGCCGGCGACGTGGTTTTCTATGGTACGACCGACGGCTGGTTCCGCGCGATCGACGCGCGCAGCGGCAAGATCCTGTGGCAGCAGAAATTGTCGTCGGGCGTTATCGGGCAACCGATGACCTATCTTGGTCCCGACGGTCACCAATATGTCGCGGTCGCCAGCGGCGTCGGCGGGGGCGCGATGGTGCAGTCGGGCAAGCCCGGTTTCCCGGCGCGCGGCTCGACGCTCTACGTCTTCTCGATCGACGGCCAGGACGTCTCCGGGCCGGCCACCCCGGCATGGCAGGACAAGGATTGATGCGCACCCCCGCCATCGTCGCGATCACGCTCACCGCCGCGGCACTGAGCGCAAGCCTCACCGGTTGGGTGATCCTGTCGCGCGCGCCGCATGCCGGCGGCGTGATCGCCACCAACGAGGGCTATCGCGGGCCGGCCTCGGTCCCGCTCGGTGATGTCGCGGGCGCGGCACATCCGGGAGTGGCGATCACGATGGCCAATCCACTGGGGGACGGCCCGGCGGTCGTCGGCCAGGGCAAGGCGCTTTATCGCGCGATGAACTGCGCCGGGTGCCACGGCTATTCGGGCGAGGGCGGAATGGGACCGGCGCTCAACGACCATTATTGGCGCTATGGCGGCGCGCCGGTGCAGATCTATAAGACGCTGTACGAGGGCCGGCCGCAGGGCATGCCCGCCTGGGGCGCCGCGCTACCCGCCGATCAATTGTGGAAGCTGGCCGCCTATGTCGGCTCGCTCGGTGGCGGTGTTCCCGCGGCGCAAGCGGTGGCGGCCAACGAAGGCGATCGTGGTGTGGCGGTCAAAAAAGCCCAGAAGAACGCGGCCGAAGGCGGCAACGGGCTCGAGGGCCAGTGAAACGGTCGCACGTCGCGCTGCCGGCGTTGTTGCTGGCGGGCTGCGCGTCGCACCCGCTCGGCTATCTCGACCACACCGACAGCGCCGCCGCCGACCGGATCCGCATACTCGGGCTCGGTTTCGGCGCAATCGCGATCGGCGTGACGCTGGTCATCGTGCTGCTGATCGGACTGGCGATCGTGCGCGGGCGCCGGCGGCTTCATGCGGAGGGCGACCTAGTCGGGCGCGACATGTCGGGCCTGTACTGGATCTATTGGGGCGTCGGGATTTCCTTTCCGATCCTCGTCGCGATGGCGGTGTGGAACTTCGTCGTCACCCGCGCCGTCACCGATCCGCCGCGCACCCCGCCGCTGACGGTCGAAATCACCGCGCATCGCTGGTGGTGGGAAATCCGCTATCTCGATCCGCAGCATCCCGCAGGCGTGTTTCTCACAGCGAACGACCTCGTCCTGCCGGTCGGCGTGCCGGTCAAGGTCGAGCTGCGCTCGGCCGATGTGATCCATGATTTCTGGGTTCCCAAACTCGGCCCGAAGATGGACGTGGTGCCAGGGCGTACCAACGTGACCTGGATCGAAGCCGACCATATTGGCAGCTATCGCGGCCAGTGCGCCGAATATTGCGGGCTCGAACATGCGCGCATGGCCTTCACCGTGCAGGCGCTGACACCCGCTGCGTTCGTGCAGTGGCGCTCGGCCCAGCTCGCGCCAGGCCCTGCACTGGCAAGCGCCGGACGCACACTCTTTGCGACCGCCTGCGCCGCGTGCCACAGCGTGCGTGGCACCGAAGCGGAGGGCATCCTCGGCCCCGATCTCACCCACTTCGCCAGCCGCCCGACGATCGCGGCGGGCGTTCTGCCCAACACCGTCGCCGGGCGCCTGAAATGGCTGGCCGACACGCAAGGGGTAAAACCCGGCGCGCTGATGCCGCAAGTGCCGCTATCCGCTACAGATCGCCAGGCCGTGGTCCGTTACCTGGGGAGCCTGCGATGAGCACCACCAACGCGAGCCCGGTCGATCCGCATCCGCCGATCTCGCCCAACCCGCCCGACATCGCCGTCACGCTCGAAAAGGCGTGGGCCGAGGCGCCGGGGTTGTTCGGCTGGTTCGGGACGGTCGATCATAAGACGATCGGCATCCGCTACATCATCACTGCCTTCGTCTTCCTGATCCTCGGCGGGGTCGAGGCGCTGGTGATGCGCGTCCAGCTCGCGCGGCCCGACGCGACCGTGCTAACGCCGGAGCAGTACAACCAGCTCTTCTCGCTTCACGGCGTGACGATGATCTTCCTCTACGCGATGCCGGTGCTGTCGGGCTTTTCCAACTATCTGTGGCCGCTGATGCTCGGCAGCCGCGACATGGCCTTTCCGCGGCTCAATGCGCTGAGCTACTGGCTCTTCCTCGGCTCGGGTATCTTCATGTATCTGGGGCTGCCGATCGGCGCGGCGCCCGATGGCGGGTGGTTCGCCTATGTGCCCAATAGCGGCGTCGAATATTCGCCCGGCGCGGGGATCGACATCTACGCGCTTGGGCTGATCTTCCTCGGCATCTCGACGGTCGTCGGCGCCGCCAATTTCATCGTCACGTTGCTTCGGATGCGCGCGCCAGGCATGTCGGTCAACCGGCTGCCGATCCTCGTCTGGGGCACGCTCACCGCCAGCATCGCCAATTTGTTCGCGGTGCCCGCGGTCAGCCTCGCCTGCTTCATGCTGTGGATGGATCGCAACCACGGCACCCATTTCTTCGACGTGTCGCGTGGCGGCCAGCCACTCTTATGGCAGCATCTCTTCTGGCTGTTCGGACACCCCTGGGTCTACGCGGTCGTGCTGCCGGCGATGGGGATGGTGTCGGATGCCCTGCCCGTCCACTGCCGCCGCCCGCTCGTAGGCTATACCTTGGTGGCGACCGCGACGGTCGCGACGATGGTGGTCGGCTTCGGCGTCTGGCTACACCATATGTTCGCGACCGGCGTGCCAAGCCTCGCGCTCAGCTTCTTTTCCGCGGCGAGCTTCGTCATCGCCATCCCTTCGGCGGTATCTGTGTTCGCGTGGATCGCAACGATCCATACCGGGCGGGTCAAGCTGACCGTGCCGTTCCTGTTCTTCACCAGCGTCATCCTGCTGTTCGTGATCGGCGGCGTGTCGGGCGTGATGACCGCCAGCCTCGCGCTCGACTGGCAGCTGACCGACACCTATTTCATCGTTGCGCATCTCCATTACGTGCTGATCGGCATCAACCTGTTCGCGGTGGTCGGCGCGATCTATCACTGGATGCCCAAGTTTAGCGGTCGGATGATGGACGAACGGATCGGCCGCGGGGTGTTCGGCCTGATGTTCGCCGGCTTCAACATCGCCTTTCTCCCCATGCACTGGCTCGGCGTGCTCGGCATGCCGCGCCGCGTGTGGACGTACCCCGCCGGAATGGGCTTTTCGACGACCAACCTCATCATCACGTGCGGCGCGTTCCTGCTGGCGAGCGGCGTGCTGCTGTTCCTAATCAACATCTGGGCGACGCTGCGGAACGGGCGCCTCGCCGGTCCCAATCCATGGGACGCGCCGACGCTCGAATGGGCGATCGAATCGCCGCCGCCAGTGTATAATTTCGCGATCCTGCCGCTGATCGCGTCCCGCCATCCCTTGTGGGAGGACCGCCTCGACGAGACGCCCGACCGCAGCCTGTTCGCGACCGGCTTCCTGCTCGACCAGGGCAAGGAGACGCTCGCCGTCACGCCGCTCGACGGCGAGCCCGACGTCATCCTCAAGATGCCCGGCGACAGCCTGTTGCCGGTGTCGCTGTCGGTCGGCTTGCTGGTCCTGTTTGGCGGCCTGCTCGCGGGCAGCGGATGGGCGACCGGGATCGGCGCGGCGGCCAGCATCGTGATCCTGGCGCTGTGGTTCCGCCCGACGCAGCAGTTGCAGAGCGAAGAGAAGGTCCGGGTCTATGGTTGAGGCCCGTACGCTCGAGCAATCGCTGCCGATCCACGGTCGCGGCAAGGTCGGCACGCCGATCTGGGGCATGTATTGCCTGATCGCGACCGAGGGCATCCTCTTCGCCTATCTGATCTTCACTTATGCCTATCTTGGCAGCCAGGGGATCGGGCGCTGGCCGCCCGGCGGGCCGCCAAGCCTGACGCTGGCGATCCCGGCGACGATCCTGCTGCTGGGATCGAGCTTTGTGCTCGAATGGGCAAAACGGCGCAGCCGCGACGGCCACCAGACCAGCGGCCGGATCGGGCTCGGAGTGACCTTCCTGATGGGGCTCGGCTTTCTCGCGCTGAGCCTAGAGGAATGGTCCGTCAAAACGTTCGGCCTGACCGATTCGAGCTACAGTTCGATCTATTTCCTGCTCACCGGCACGCATCTCGCGCACGTCGTGCTCGGGCTGACGGCACTACTGGTGCTCCTGGTATGGAGCCTGACCGGCAAGGTCGGCGCAGGACATGAACAGCACCGTGCGCTTGCCACGCTCTACTGGCATTTCGTCGATGGCGTGTGGGTGTTCGTGTTTATCACCATCTATGTCTCGCCGAGGCTGACATGAGCGACCTCCACCCGCTCGCCACAGCAGTCAGCCATCCCGCGCCCTCACGTTCTAAGGTGCCGGGATGGCGCATCGCGCTGGGCCTCATGCTCGCGCCCGCCGTCTTTTCGTTGCAGGTTGTCGTCAGCTACGTCGTGGCGGCGGTCGGTTGCGGCGCGAGCGATGACGCCCGGCCGATCCTAATCGCGGTCAATCTCCTCGCCGTCGTGCTGACCTTCGGCGGCGCGTCGATCGCCTTTGCCAATTATCGCGCGACCCGCCACGAAAAGGCGGGCGGATCGAGCCGCACCGAGGAAATCGGCGAAGGCCGCACACGCTTCCTCGCCTATTTCGGACTGTGCGCGAGCAGCGTCTTCGGGCTTGCGGTTCTGCTCCAATTGACCGCGGTCCTGATCGTATCGACATGCCTCGGCTTCGCCTCCTTTACCTGATCCCGGCCTCCGCCGCGCTGCTCGTGCCGGGGATCGCGCTCGCCCATGGCGACGAGGCGAGCGAGTCGGGCTGGTCGTTCGAGCCGCTCGCGGCGGTTCTGCTGACCTGTTCGGTCGCGCTCTACGCGCTCGGCTGGGCGCGGATGCGCGCGTCGGCGCGGCAAGCAATCGCGCCGTGGTGGCGTGTGTCGGCCTATGTGGCGGCCGTGGTCACCCTGATCATCGCCTTGTTCTCACCGCTCGACGCAGCAGCCGACACCAGCTTCGCCTGGCATATGGCGCAGCACCTGATGCTGATGCTGCTCGCCGCGCCGCTGATGGCGCTCGCAAACACCCATCTCGTCGCCTTGTTCGCGCTCCCCATCGGCCCGCGTCGCCGGATCGGTCGGCTGGTCAACCGCGCGCCGGGCGTACGCAGCGGCGCATCGAGCCGGTCGGCCCCGATCTGGGCGGCGGTCGCCTTCGCGCTCGGGCTGTGGCTGTGGCATGCGCCGGCCGCCTATGATCTGGCGCTGGCCGATCCGGCGCTGCACACGATCGAGCATCTCACATTCCTCGTCACCAGTGCGATCTTCTGGCGAATGGTGTCGACCAGCGGCGATCGCCGGCTCGACGGCGGCAGTGCGATCGTGCTCGTCACTTTGGTCGGTCTGCAGGGCAATCTGATGGCTGCGCTCATCACGCTCGCCCCAACCCCGATCTATCAGCATTATACGACCGGCGGCCTCGCCGACCAGCAGGTCGCCGGGCTGCTGATGTGGGTGCCGGCCGGGCTGCTTTATCTCGGCAGCACGTGCTGGGCGATCTACCGGCTGGTCAGTCCTTCGACTAAGCGCCGGCAAGCTTCCGCGCCGATCGACAAGCTGCGCTTCCTTGCCTGAAGCCGCCACGATCAAGGTCGTATTCGCCGCATTATCCCTGCTGACGCCGCTCCCCGCCATCGCTCAGGATCAGCCCGACATCGTCGTGGTCGGATCGACCCTGCCCGGCCCGGTAGTCGACCGCGCCCGTCTGCCCGGCGCGAGCCAGACGATCGGCACCGCTGCGCTCGCGCGCGACGGCTCCCCCGATATGTTGCGCAGCGCGTTGCGCGACCTGGCCGGTGTCAGCTTCACCGAAGCGCAGGACAATGCCTATCAGCCAGACCTGTTCTATCGTGGTTATGAAGCAAGCCCGCTCGGCGGCGATGCGCAGGGGCTCGCCGTCTATGTCGACGGCGCTCGCTTCAACCAGCCGTTCGGCGACACGATTAACTGGGACCTGCTGCCCGATATCGCGATCCGCCGCGTCACGCTGGAAAGCGCCAATCCGGCATTCGGCCTCAACGCGCTGGGCGGCGCGCTGGCAGTCGATCTCAAGTCCGGGCGCGACCTGCACGGCGTCACGGCCACGGCATCCGGCGGCGCATTCAGCAAACGGCAAATCACCGCCGAGGCCGGCGCGCACGCGGGGCCATGGTCCTTCTACCTCGCCGGGCAGAGCGCGCATGATGATGGCTGGCGCGATTTCTCGCTGTCGACGTTGCACCAGCTTTATGGCGATGTAGGGCTCGACGGCGGCTGGGGGTCGCTCGACCTCAAAGTGATCGGCGCCGAGACCGCGCTGACCGGCAACGGCGCGACGCCGGTCGAACTGCTCGCTGTGCGGCGGCAGGCGGTGTTCACTTGGCCCGACAGCAGCGACAATCGCTACGGACGAGGTCAGCTTTCGGCAGTGATCGACCTCGGCAATGGCTTTCACGTGAGGCCGCAAGCCTATCTCACGGGATACCGGCAGCGCACTGCCAATGGCGATCTCTCCGACGCCGGCGAGTGCGACGTCGATGCCACGCTGCTGTGCCTCGACGACACGCCCTTGACCGGCTCGCTGGGCCAGGCTTTTGCGGCCTTTGGAGGTGACGCCAGTTATGCCCAGCTCAACCAGACCCAGACGCGCACCATCAGCTTCGGCGGGTCGTTGCAACTCGACGGCACCCGCGGCCGGCATAGCCTGGCGATCGGCGCGAGTTGGGATGCCAGCCAGTCGCGGTTCGACGCGCAGTCGATCCTCGGCACGCTGACCGACAATCGCGGTTTCGGCGATCCGCAGGGCGTGATAGCCAGCGCGGACGGCACGATCGAGCCGGTCGACGTGAAGAACCGGCGCGACGATCTTAGCCTTTATGTGAGCGACGTCGTCGCGATCACGCCACAGTTCGACCTGTCGCTGTCGGCGCGCTACAATTCGAGCCGCGTGAATCTCGACGACCAGCTCGGCGATGCGCTCGATGGGCGGCATCTTTACACCCGCCTCAATCCCGCGGCGGGCACAGTTTGGCACGTCGGAGGCGGCACGTCGCTCTATGCGGGCTATGCCGAATCGAGCCGCACCCCGACGCCTGCAGAATTGTCCTGCGCCGATCCGGACGCCCCCTGCGCGCTCTCCGCCTTCTTCGTTGGCGATCCGAACCTCAAGCAAGTCGTGGCGCGCACCTGGGAAGCCGGGGTGCGCGGGACTGGGGCGGTATCGGGATTCACGCTCGGCTGGCAGCTCGGTGGATGGCGGGCGACCAACGCCGACGACATCATCTTTTCGGCGAGCGACACCCGCGGTCGCGCCTATTTCCGCAACGTCGGCCGCACCCGCCGGCAAGGAGTCGAGGCGTGGCTGACGCTGCACGACCCGAAGTGGGATGCACGCATCAGCTACGTGCTGACCGATGCCACGTTCCGCGACGGTTTCGACATCGCCTCGCCGGATAATCCGGAAGCGCGCGACGATGGCACGCTCCAGGTAAATCCCGGCGACCGTTTGCCCGGCATCCCGCGCCATCTCGGCAAGGTCAGCGTCACCAGGCGCTTCGGCGCCGTCGCATCACTGTCACTGGATGGGCAATGTTCGTCCGGCCGCTGGCTGGCCGGCGACGAGGCCAATTTGACCTACCCCACGGCCGGCTACTGCGTCGCGAACCTCGCCGGGACGCTCAACATTGCGAACGGGCTGTCGCTCTTCAGCGAGGTGCGCAACCTGCTCGACCACGACTACGCCACCTACGGCACCTTTTCGGAAGTCAGCGCGGTCGCGATCGCCGAAGCGCCCAGCGCCAGCAATACGCGCTCGCTAAGCCCGGCCGCGCCGCGCAGCTGGTCAATCGGCGCACGCGTCCGCTTTTGAACGCGCTTAGCCTTCGGCAGGGGCCCCAGCCAGCGCGGCGACGAGGCAAACCAACCCCACGATGACGAAGCCAGCCCGCGCTATCGCGCTCCCCTTCCCCGTCCGGATCGACACCCACAGCGCGAGCACCGCCTGCATCGCGTAGAACATGGCGAACGCGCGTGAGGACAGCGCGATCACCGAGAAGGGATCGGTCAGCCACACCACCGCGATCGACAGCGCGCTGGCGGTAATGAACGCGCCACGCACCCCAAGCTTACGGCGCGAAACTTCGACCATCAAGCCACCCGAGCCGATCGAATCCGCGATCGCCGCGCTCAATTGGCTCGACACCGCCCCGATCAGTACGAAAATGCCGAGTGCCGGCGCGACCAACTTCATTATGTCGAGGATCCCCGCCACGCCCTCTGCGTGCTGCGCCCGACTGAGAAACGGGGTGAGCAAAGCAAGGAACGCAAGGTAGATCGCCGAGGACAGCCACTGTGCATAGCGCATCGTCTTGACGCGCGTTGCCTGATCATAACTGTCGCCCATGTAACGCGACGTCTCGAACCCCTGCACTGTAATCAACAGCCCGAGCAGCATCGGTATTCCGCCCCACGATAGCCGCGTCGGCGGGAGATCGAGCGGCGCGCCGGTCCGCGTCGACCACCACAGAGCAAGACCGGCGAGCAGCCCGGCGATAATGCCGAGCTTGACCGAGACGCTGGCATGCGCGGCATGTTCGATCTTACGAATGTCGCCCGAGAAGGTCAGCGCGGTGAGCACGAGGATGATCACCGTCACGAGGATATTGGCGGTTAGCCCATGCCAGTGCGGCGTGACGCCCAGTGGCTTCATGGTGAATTCGGCGAGCAGCTTGAGATAGTAAGCGACCGACACGGCATAGGCGATCGCGAGCATCACCTGTGCCGCGCGCATCGCCCAAGCCATCGGATCGTTAAGCGACAGCTTGGGCGCGATGTTCTCGACATGGATAATATTGAAGCGGATCACCGCGCCTACCGCATAAGCGATCGCGAGCAACGCGGCCATGGCGAGGATCGCGGCCGAGCCGAACTCTCGGGCGAGCAGCGGCCCGCAGATGAGGAAGCCCGACCCGATAATCGAGGCGAGCGGCGTCACCGTCGCGCGCCAGGCGGTCGATTTGGCGAACCGACTGAACGTCAGCAGTGTCGTGACCGCGACGGCGGCGAGAATGGCAATAGCAACGATCATGCGGTTATGGCCTCGTCATGCAGTCCCGCCGAGCCAAGCGGCACTATCGCGCAAGCGGCGCTTATAGTCGGGTTCGCGCAGTGCATGGCGCAATTCTTCGGCACGCTGCTTGATCCGTTCGAGATTGAACCCGCCGAGTGCATTTTCGGCGAGTATCTCGAGTTTGTCGGCATAACCGGCAATTAGGGCAAGGCGGTCGGGATCGTCACAGTCGAGCGACACTTCGCCGAGCGCGCGGATGAAGCGCAACGCCGCGACCATGTCGGCCGCGCTGTATTGCGCCAGCGCCCCGAACGATCGATCCATGAACCCGTCAAATGTCTCGGGATGCGCGATCACGCGCAACATGCCATCATCGTCGACGCGCAGATGCGATGGGAGTTCGCGCCCGGCCATGTCTGAGAGCGCAGCACCGAGCCAATCCATGCACGTGACCGCCGTGAACGGATCGTTGACCCCGGGCGAAAGCGCGCGAGCGGCGATCTCCACCAGTTCGTCAATCATGAAGCGCAGATCCTGCAGGGCCGATCTCCGCGAACTGACCGAGAAGGCATCGCGAATGACATGCGCGGCTTCGTCATCGCAGCGCTCGGGCGGCCATGCCTCGACCAGCGTACGGCCGACATGGGTGAAGTCGCCTGGCTGATATTGCAGCCGCAGCACCAGATCATGCTTGCGCGCCTGGTCGATAAGCGTGTCGCCGTCGATCAGCTCGATATAGCCGGTGCGCTTGGCGGCGATCAGCATCCGCCGGTTAGCGTCCTCGCTGCTTGCATCCTTGCGGAAGGTAGCGGGAATGCGCGCCGCCCCCGCGCCGTGCGCGAGCGGCGTGCCGATGAAGCGCGGAAAGCGATGGCCGATCTCGAGGATAAGCCGTTCGCCGATGTCCTCAATCACGCTGTTAATGTGAATCTTGCTGGGGACATGGTGGATGAAGAAGATCAGCACCGCGATCGAGCAGATCGCCAGCGCGACTGCAACCAGCAACGCAATATTGGGCACAAAGCTGTACCCGCCGCTCTCGTTGGCCGAGCGGATCGTGCGTAGCACGACCAGACAATAGAGGAAGGTCGCGATGAATGTACCGAGGGTGACCTGATTGCCGCGGTCGCGCATGAAATTGGTCAGCAGCCGCGGGCCATATTGCCCCGAAGCATAAACCACCGCGGCGATCGTCACCGAAAACACCGTACCCGCCACGGTGATCATCGAGCCGCCGATCGACGATAGCATCTGCCGCGCGCCATTGGGGTGCGCGGCGTAGAGCCAGCTGACGTGCTGCATCCAGGCCGAGCCCGCATAGCCGTCGAGCGCGATCATCGCCATCGCCAGCACCACTGCGGCAAACGCCATGATCGTCGGCACGAACCAATAGCTCGCGCTGAGCTTGTCGCCGACGCGCAGGAACCAGCTTTTCATCAGTGGCCGAAGGTCATTCGGGTAGCCCGAACTGCTCGCTCGGCGCCGGATCGCATTTCATGAGCTGTCTTTCGTTCGGGGAAAAGGGCGCGTCCGGGGCGCACTCGAACCTATCGCAAATTAAAACCTCACCACTCGTATCGTTCCGTATAGCTATTGGCGCGGTCTTTATCACCCCCGCCGCGTTTTGCGTAAACAGGCGTAGCCGGTCCGCATGTGGCGCGCCGTCGGGCCATGCTGTGTGATTGCCTGTCCGGAGATGTTTCGAAATGCCCGATTTCCCGTCGACCGGAGCCGCCGAACGGGCGGCCAGCCCTCGCCTCGAGCATTTCGCGCTGTACCGCTGGTGGCGGGTGACGGTGGTCGCGCCCATCGATCACGAGCGCGTCGTCGCCCGTATCGTCGAGGAGAGCGGCTGGTCCAACCGCTATGCCTTCATGACGCTGATGTCGGCGGGAATCGCCGTGCTGGGACTGTTGCTGTCGTCGCCAGCCGTCGTGATCGGCGCAATGCTGATCTCGCCGTTGATGAATCCGATCCTGGGGCTGGGTTTCAGCCTGGCGCTGTTCGATTTCCGCGAGATGCGGCGTTCGCTGACCGCTCTGGTGATCGGTGCCGCGGCCGCGGTCGCGTTCACCGCGCTGATCGTGCTGGCGTCGCCGCTCAAGGCGCCGACCGCCGAGATTCTCGCACGCACGCGTCCCAACCTGTTCGATTTGCTTGTCGCTCTGTTCGCCGCGCTCGCTGGCACCTTCGCGATCATTCGCGGGCGCGGTGAAACGATCGTCGGCGTTGCCATCGCCACGGCGCTGATGCCGCCGCTCGCGGTCGTCGGTTACGGACTTGCCACCGGTAATATGGCGGTCCTCGGGGGCGCGCTCGCGCTGTTCGCGACCAACTTCCTGACGATCGCGCTCGCGGCGACGGTGTTGGCGCGTTTTTACGGCTTCGGCCATTATCTCTCGGGTACGCAGAGTTGGGCGCAAACGATCGTGCTGGCATTCGTATTCGTCGCAATGGGCATCCCGCTCGCGATTTCGCTCGGCCGGATCGCGCGCGAGACCGTGATCGCAACCCAGATCCGCTCGTTCCTCAACACCGCCTTCGGCGCCAGCGCGCGCGTGACGCAGCTCGACATTGATTTCGACCGCACTCCGATCGTCGTGCGCTCGGTGGTGATCGCCCCGCGCACCAACGCGAAGAGTAGTCCCGCGATGCAAGCGGACCTCGCCAAGCGCCTCGACCAGCCGGTCAAGCTCCAGCTCGATCAGGTGCTGCTCGATCCGTCGGCGGGGGCGCTCGAGACCCAGCGTGCAGAACTGCGCCAGGCGTCCGACAGCGCCGCCGCCGAAGACGCCGAGGCGGCGCGCGTCGTCGGTCTGGTGGCGCTCGCTGCCGGCGTCCCCAATGACGGTGTGACGCTCGACCGCGACCATCATCGAGCGGCCGCCACCGCCGTGCCGCTGCCTGGCGCGGGCCCCGACGCCTTCCGCGTGCTCGAGCAACGCGCGTCGCTCGCCGCGCAGGGCTGGCAGATCACGATCGTACCCCCGCTCGGCCAGCTCCCCGCGGTCCGCTTCGCCAACAATGTCGATACGCTCGACCTGGCCGCGCATGACGCAGTGCTCCTTTCGATCTGGGAAGCGCGCCGCTGGAACATCGCCGAGCTCGCGGTGCCGGGTCTCCCCGACGGCGCCAAGCCGCCTGCCAAGCCCAAGCTTAATGAGCGCCGCGCGCTCGCCATCGCGAAGCTGCTGCGCGCCAATGGCATGCGCGCCGTCCCCGCCCCCGCGGCTGGCCAGATCGTCACCCTGAAAGCCGCCAGCCAATGAGCGCCCTAGCAATCACCCCGTTCGACGCCGCCGCAATCCTGATCGTGCTGGCTGCCACCCTCGGCTATCTCAACCGGCGCTTCCTCAAGCTGCCCCAGTCGATCGCGCTGACCGTGATGGGCGCGGTTGCCTCGCTGATCGTCGTCGGCATCGACCGGATGCTGCCGGGGAGCGCGGTCAGCCATGACATCGTGCGCTTCATAGCGGGAATCGATTTTCACACCACGCTGATGGACGGGATGCTGTCGTTCCTGCTGTTTGCCGGCGCGCTCCACGTCGACTGGAGCGAGATGCGGCGAGGGCGCTGGCCGATCGTGGTCCTCAGCACGATCGGTGTGATCCTCTCGACCGCATTGATCGGCCTCGGTTTTCAACTGATCGCCGGCTGGCTCGGCGTCGCCATTCCGATCGCCTGGTGCCTGGTGTTCGGCGCGCTGATCAGCCCGACCGATCCGGTCGCGGTGATGGGCATCATGAAGGAAGCCGCCGTTCCGCCGACGTTGCAGGCGACAGTGGCCGGTGAAAGCCTGTTCAACGACGGGGTCGGCGTGGTCGTGTTTGCGATCATCCTCGCGGCGGCACTAAGCGGCCAGCCGCTGTCGGTGCCCGACGCCGCCAAATTGTTCGCCGTCGAGGCGGGCGGCGGCATCCTGCTTGGCCTGGCGACCGGCTGGCTCGCCTATCGCGCGATGCATTCGATCGACGATTACAAGGTCGAGGTGATGATCAGCCTGGCAGTGGTGATGGGTGGCTATGCGCTTGCCAGCCAGCTCCATGTCAGCGGGCCCGTGGCGATGGCGGTCGCCGGCCTCATCATCGGCAACCAGGGCGTCGCACATGCGATGAGCGACACCACTAGCGATTATCTGATAAAATTCTGGGCGCTGATCGACGATATTCTCAATGCCGTGTTGTTCCTGCTGATCGGACTTGAGGTGGTGACGATCCCCAGCGACGGCCGGCTGATCGTGCTCGGCCTCGCATCGATCCCGCTCGTGCTGATCGCGCGCGGCATCTCGGTGGTGGGGCCACTCGCCGTGATGCGGCCATTCCTGTCGCTCGGGAAGCTAGCGCCGATAACGCTCATCTGGGGCGGCTTGCGCGGCGGCATTTCGGTCGCACTGGCGCTTGGATTGCCCAGCGGCCCCGCGCGCTCATACGCGCTGGCGGCGACCTACATCGTCGTGCTGTTCTCGGTAATCGTCCAGGGCGGCACGATCGAACGCGTGATCCGCTGGCGCTCGGGCCCGTCGAACCCCTCGAGTGGGGACGCATGACCCCTGCCCTGCTCAGCGCGCTGATCCTAGTCGGCGCGCTGATCCTGTTCGTCTCGGAAAAAGTGCGGCACGATCTCGTCGCGCTTATCGCCTTGTTCGCCTGCGTCGCGCTCGGCCTCACCAAGCCGGCCGATGCCTTTGCCGGTTTCGCTGACCCTGCAGTGCTCGCCGTCGCCGCGATCCTGGTGGTTGGCCGCGCGATCGAGCTGTCGGGGATCGCCGCGGGCGTTGCCCGCGTCCTCATCCCTACGCGGGCCGGTTTCACCGTGCGGTTGGCAATGCTGCTGGTCGTCGGCGCATTCCTTTCGGCTTTCATGAACAACATCGCCGCCTTGGTCATCACCATGCCGATTGCGGCCGAGATCGCGCGCACCGCCAAACGGCCGCCCGCCGCCACGCTGATGCCGCTGGCCTTCGCGACGATCCTTGGCGGGATGACGACGCTGATCGGCACGCCCGCCAACCTCATCCTGTCGTCGGTGCGCGAAAAGGAACTCGGCGCGCCATTCGGCTTCTTCACGATGGCCCCGGTCGGCACGGCGGTCGCGTTGCTCGGGTTGGTCTATCTCGCTTTGGTCGGATGGCGGCTGCTGCCGATCCGCGAAACCGCACGGCGTGCGGCCCGTCCTCCTTGGCGGGTCTATGAGCTCGCGGCCGAGCGCGCTCTCCCAGTGGCGAGCATCCTTCCGAAATTGCGCGCCGCATCGGTGCGGATGCTCGCGCTGTTCCGCGATGGCGTTCGCGTGCCCGCGGACCGTGATGCCGCAATCCTTGCCGGGGATCGCCTGCTGGTCGTGTCGCGCCAGCAGCAATGGGTCACCGCGACGGCGACCGGTCTCCACGCCGATACCGATCCGGAGCAGAGTCCCGACGCGGTCACCGCACGCGTTGCGGTCGCGCACGGTTCGTTTCTGATTGGCTTGTCACACGAGGCGGTGCGGATCCGCAGCGCCGAGCGGGTGCGGGTCGTCGCAGTCGGTCCCCGCGCGGCAAGGCGCAAGGTGCCGCTGTCGATGCTCAGGATCGAAGCCGGCGATCAGCTCTACGTCCGCGGCAAGCCCGCAGACCTCGCCACGTTCGTCGGCAGCGCGCGCCTGCTCGAGATCGACCGGCTCGACATGGTCCCGCTCGCTAGACGCCGCGCCCTGCCGATCGCCGGCATTTTCTTCGCCTCGATCGTCGCGATCGTCGCCTTCGGCGCCCCGCCGGCGCTCGCCTTCCTCGCCGCTGCGGTGATCCTGGCGGCGACGCGGCTGATCCCCAGCGAGGACATCTACCGCTCGATCGACTGGAGTGTGATCGTCCTGCTCGCGGCGATGATCCCGGTCGGGCAGAGCTTCGAAACCAGCGGCGCGGCCGAGATCGCCGCACACTGGCTGGGAACGACACTCGCCGGCCTGCCTCTGTTCTGGGTGATCGCCGCCTTGTGCAGCGTGACGATGCTGCTCTCGATCTTCCTCAACAATGTCGCGACCGCGATCATCATGGGGCCGCTCGCGATCGATGCCGCGCATTTGCTCGGCATCAGCGCCGATGCGGCGCTGCTCGCGGTGCTGATCGGCGCATCGTCGGATTTTCTCACCCCGATCGGCCATCAGAACAACTTGCTGGTGATGGGGCCGGGCGGCTATCGCTTCACCGATTATGCCCGGATGGGCGCGTTGCTGGTGGTGATCGTGATCGTAACAGCGGCGGCAACGCTCTCGATCGGCTATCGTTGACCATTGCACGCTTTCTTTCTTCCGACGATCTACACCGCCTGGCGGCGTATTGGCGTCGGCGCCGTGCGAGCCACATCGATCCGTCGCTCGTGGTTTTGCGCCGCCGCGTCGCGACCGGCGTCGGCGCGGTGCTGTTGGGGCTGGTCGCGCTCGGTTTTGCCAAGGCGGGTGATCTGGCACAGCACGGCTTTGCGCGCCTCGTCGCGCTGTGGCCCTATGCACCGCTGGTGACGACGCCCGCCTTGTTCGCCGGCGTGATGTTCCTGACCGCGCGCTGGGCACCCGACGCGCGCGGCTCGGGCATACCGCAGGTCATCGCGTCGACCCGCGCGCCGGAAGCTTCCTCGCGTGGACCGCTCGTTTCGATGCGTACCGCGGCCGCCAAATTCGGTTTGACGATCACCATGCTGTTCGCCGGCGCTTCGGTTGGTCGCGAAGGGCCCACGGTGCAGATCAGTGCCGCCCTCATGGTCATGGTCCACCGCCTGTTCCGCGTGCCGATCACCGCTGGCGTGCTGATCGCGGGCGGCGCGGCCGGCGTGGCCGCGGCGTTCAACACGCCGCTTGCCGGCGTTGCTTTCGCGATCGAGGAACTGGCGTCCGCCTATGAGCAGAAAGTGGCGGTGCTGGTGATGGCGGCGGTGATGATCGCCGGTCTGATCAGCCTCGGCATCGCCGGCGACTATGTCTATTTCGGCGCGATGCGCCAGACGCTGGCGGTCGCGGCGATGCTCGTCATCTGCCCGGTCGCGGGAATCCTCGGCGGGCTCGCCGGTGGGCTGTTCACGCGCCTGGTGCTCTCGTTCGCCGCTCCGACGCACCCCCTGCTCAAGCGTCTGCGCTCGCGTCCCATCCTGTTTGCCGGGAGCTGCGGCCTCATCGTCGCGGTTCTCGGCATCGTCACAGGCGGCGGAACCTGGGGCACCGGCTATGAGACCACCCGCTCGCTGGTAGAGGGCACGGGCGCGACCCTGTGGTTCGGCCCGGCCAAGGCACTGGCGACGCTGGCGACGACGCTCAGCGGCACGCCGGGCGGGATTTTCGCGCCGTCGCTGGCAGTAGGCGCCGGGGTCGGCAATCTGCTAACGCCGATCTTTCCAGGGAACCCGGCAGGCGCGGTCGTGCTGCTCGGCATGGTCGCCTATTTCACCGGGGTGGTGCGCGCGCCGCTCACGGCCGTCATCATCATCAGCGAAGCCACCGCCAGTCGCGGGATGATCGTGCCGCTGTTCGCGACGGCGTTGATCGCTGATGGCGTCAGCGCTTTGGTGTCGCGCGAGCGCCTGTATCACGGTCTGGCAAAACCCTTTTTGCCGGCGGTGAAAACCTCTGCCTCTGTCGACGAATGAGACCTCCCGTGACCCGCCGTTTGCGTTTTCTCCTGCTGCCGGGCCTGCTGGCGACCGTGCTGCCAGCGCACGCCGCCTCGTCATCATTTGATCTGATCGGGCCGCACCTGGAGGTGAGCGTCACCCATGACGGCATCACGCTTCCGCTCGAACGCGTCCCCAATCTCGCCGAAGGCGACCGCATATCGGTGAAGCTCGATCTGCCACCGGGCGCGAGCGAGCGCTACCGTGTCGTATCCGCTTTCCTGCGCGGCGCGATCGACCGCCCGCCCACCGGCTGGTTCCACGAATCCCAGAGCTGGAAGCCGAAGGGCGACCAGATGACGCTGACCGTGCCCAAGGGCGCACAGCAAGTCGTTCTGTTCATTTCGCCCGAAAGCGGGGGCAGCGCGAAAGCGATCATCGGCACGATCCGCAAGCAGCCCGGCGCCTTCGTTCGCGCGGTGCAGGAACTCGACCAGGCCTCGCTCGATCGCGCGCGGCTCGACGCGTTTCTACAGGGGCTGCAGCAGGCCGAACGCAAAAGCCCCGAGAGCGTCGCGGCCATATCGCCGGTGCTGACGCGCAGCCTGGCGATCAAGTTGAAGGCGGAATGTCTGCAACAGGTCGCGCAAGTGCAGGCGGCGTGCCTGTCGGGCGACCGCGAAACGCTGGTGCTGGCCGATTCGCACAGCTCGGCCTTGGCCGACACCGTGACCGGCACTCCGACCGACCTTGCGTTGCAATTGAGCGCCACGCCGCAGGCCGGCTATGGCGCCTATAGTTCCTATATCGGCGTCGTCCGTGATGTCTTCCGGCTGTTCGGCGCATTTCAGTCGACCCAGCTGAAGTTCATTCCCGCGCTATCGCAGTTGCGCGATGGACAGGTGACCGTGTTGCTCAACACCCCCCTGTCTTTCTCCAAACCGACCTCTGTGATGGTCGTGGCGTTGCCCTTGGTCGAGGCCCCCAAGCCACCACCGCTTACCAGCACGGCGCCTGGCAACACGCTGTGCGCCACGCCGGGGCTGGTGTTACCGGTCGAGGGGGCGCCGCTGGTCTATGCAACCGGCTTTGCGCATGATCTTACGCTACGCTTCAAGCAGGCGAACGGAACCCAGGCGGCGGTACCGCTCCGCGCCGACCCCAGCGCCGGTGGCTTCGTTGTCGATGGCCCCATGCCCTCTGGCGGGTTCGGTGCACGCGTCGAAGCGCAGGTCCACGGCACTTGGGGCTTCCTGCCGTTCGATGGTCCGCAGTTCGCGCTGTCCGGCCCCGATCTCGGCGCGTGGCGCGTGGCCGCCGACACCTCGCTTGTCGTGGGCCGCGCCAATGCAGTGACATTGCTCGGCGATGGCGTTGGCTGCGTTACGCAGGTGGCCCTGCGTGGCCGCGACGGCGCCGTCCAGCCACTGACCTGGAAACAGTCCGGGCCAAGAGCGATCGTGGCGACGGTCCCACTGGAGACCGCACAGCCGGGTCCGGTCGCATTGCTGATCGACGGCGTCGGGCGACCGAGCCCTGCGATGGTGACGATGCGCGCCCTCCAGGAAGCTGCGAGCATCGACACGTTGAGCTTCCGTGCGACCGAACAGGAAGCGGTCTTGACGGGCACCCGGCTCGACCAGGTCGAGGGCCTGACCCTCGGTCCGGTGGCGTTCCATCCAGGTGCGTTGGCCCGGGTCGGCAAGCAGGATCGCCTGACGCTGCACACCAGCGATCCGACCACCGCGCTCGTGGCCGATCAGACCGCAACCGCCGACATCGCCTTGACTCGCAACCGGCACCGAACCCTCGCGATCACGGTCGCTTCGGCCGCGCCGACGGTCGTGCTGGTCGGGGTCACGGCAAAGGCAGCGCCGCACCCGGGCCTGCTGCCGATCACACTCATTACGCAGGGCGTGTTCGCACAGGATGCGCAGCTCACTTTCGCTTTCCACCCGGGCGGGACAGCGACGCTGACCGGGCGGGAGACGGTCGAAATCGGCACGGTCGATGGCCGGGCGAGCGCGCTGCTGCAGATCGGCAAAGGCTACGATTTGCAAGATCCGACGACCGGCATCGTCACCTTCATTCCCGCCGAGGCGCTCGGAGCGCTTGCTTATGGTCCGCTGCGTTTCCGCGTCGTGCGGGACGACGAGGTCTCAAGCTGGACCCCGCTCGCGATCATCGTGCGCTTGCCCGACATCCGTCGATTGACCTGCGCGCGGGGCAAGACCTGCACTTTGGCAGGCGACCGCCTCTTTCTCATTAAGGCGCTCAGCGCGACGGAGGATTTCCGCACGTCGCAGGAAGTCCCGGATGGATTTATTGCGAGCGACATCACGACGCATGTGGGCTCGGACTACCGCCTATTCCTGCAGTTGCGTGACGCGCCGCAGGCAAGTGCGGTGGTGTCCGCGCGCTGACCGCCTCGCGAAATGACGGAGCGATATCCGCGAATATTAAGATGCCGGCCACCAGCGTCGACAGACGGCCGCCCGCCATAACAGAATTTGCCGACCATTGACCGATTATGCCACGTCCGACGATGTCGCCGAACAGCCGGCGAGCCCATTTGAGAACGACGATGGCGTACCGGGTATAGTCCTGAACCGGTTGGGACGCGGGGCAGGCTACCTGCGCGTGGTGAACACGCCGTGGCGCCACCTCTCAAGCGCGGAGTTAGCGTTATCGCCAAATAGATTGTTCTGAAAGTGTCTCTAGCTTCACGGCCTAGACTCCGTTCTTCCGGTCACCGGAAATATGCTGACGATGAATATAGACTTGGCTCTTTCTGTTTGCATGGCGAGTAGCGTGGCGGCGGATGTTAAGCCCACCGTCCGCATGGGGCGGTGGGCTTCATCATCAGGCCGCCAACTTCCGCAAAGGTACTCCCATCGTGGCCGGATAAAGATCAACGAGCGGATACCATTTTTCCGCGAGCGACTTGCACGCGTTGGGCGTACGCAACCAGTTCTGCCGACGACGCCCGAAATCGGCGTGCGTGCGATCATACACGCGCGCCGTGACCAGCATGTGGACATGCGGGAGGATCTCCCGTTTGCCCTCGCCTTCCGACTGGGCGTGGATCGCCCAATCCGTGATCATGCCCTGCGTCGATAAATGATCGTCACAAAAACCCTCGACGATCTCGCGCCAGGTGGCGGGCGTCTCGTGGATCGGCAGCGAGGCGACACAGTGGGCGAGCGTCGCTTCGGTCGGGCGATAGATCTTGGCAATCTGATCCATCATCTCCCACAGCTTGATCCCCTCGAGCGCCGGGTCGTTGGCACGGCCCGGCCCGCAGCGACCGCGATCGACGAGATCCTGTCGGGCAGTATAATTCGGCGTCGGCCCCACCTCGTCGATCCCGTGCAGCCTGTTGATGTACCAGTACGAGCATTTCGCGGTGCGATGCGTAGAGCGCATGTCCTCGCCGTATGCGTTGATGGTATTCCAAATGACGTAGCGGGTGTTGAACGGACGATCCTGATGGATGCTCATGATTAGTCTCCTTGGTTGGACCGGAACACGGCCGGTGGTCCAGCGGCGACCTGCCGCGGGATATCGTGATTGGGATTTTTAAAATGGCCGGCGATCGCGGCCGTCCGGACGATGACGTCCGGACGGGTTCAGCGTGTCGCACCCAGCATTCGCCTACGGGCGAGTTCGTCCCGCCAGCCACGAAGCGAACGCTTCGCTGGCGGCCATGGCCTTCCCATTGCTTTCGGCGAGCCACAGTTGCCAAACCGCAATGGCTTCCCGCGCGACATGGGCGTTCAGCGACGGAAGATCGCCGAACGCCCAGGCGCTTTCGATCTCCCCTGCCGACAGTGGCGTGAGAACGATGCCCTGCTCAGCGCAGACGCTTGCAAGGTCGGGCGCACCAGCGCCCCCATGGTGGATCGCCAGATCAATGCTCGGCATCGTCACGAGCGTCATCAGCCGGTCTAGAAACGCGCGCCCGATCTCTGGGTCGCCAATCGTGCCGGCATCGAGCAGCGGCGCTATAATGCGATCTGCGAGTTGCCAGCCGAGCACCGTGCCGGCCTTCGGCATTACGTGCGTCGCCCATTTGAGCAATGCGTCCTCGCCGTCACCGGCCGCGATGGCGTGACGTTCGAGCGAGAAGGCCCACGCCCCCTCGCCTTCGCGTTCCGCGATGAGCAGGGCGAAGCTAGCCAGATGCGACATGAGTGGAAACTTGCCGCCGACGGAGGCAGGCGCATCGACGGTCGCGACCGCGAGGGTCACGAAACGGCAGGTCTTGGTCATGATGATGTCCTTGAATGGACGCGCGTCGACCCACC
Organism: Sphingomonas sp. 10B4; assembly: GCF_035019905.1. Taxonomy (NCBI): domain Bacteria; kingdom Pseudomonadati; phylum Pseudomonadota; class Alphaproteobacteria; order Sphingomonadales; family Sphingomonadaceae; genus Sphingomonas; species Sphingomonas sp. 10B4. The sequence goes on from NZ_JASJVC010000018.1 coordinate 53,667, forward strand.
GCCGGCGAAGACCGGCAGTGCGAGACGCGCGATGGTGGGATTTTCGATGGTGAGGATCGACCGGAGATCCGGTCGGGGTCAGACGTTCAGAGGATCGGACGTTCGCCGCTGAACACGCGTTCGTCGGCGGCGATCTGAACGCGGCGTTCCGCCGCTTTCAGCGCGGCCGCTACGTCGAACGCCACCGCGCGCGGCCGTGCCCAGGCAGCGCTCGGACTTTGCGCAAACTGTATGAGGTGCGGACGCTCGGGTGCCCCCTCGATCCAGTGCGCGAAGGCGGCGAGCGGTCTGCTCATCAGCGCCGCGTCACTGTGTCGCCAGGCATGCCATGCGAGCCAGGCGCAGTAGGTCGCCGCGACATCCTCCTCGCAATAGCGCGCGATCGCATCGACGTCCCCCGCTCTCCACAGCGCACCGACATCGCTGCCATGGACGGAGGTCTTAACCGGGATACCCAGCCGATCGCAGATCTCGGCGAGGCTCGGCCGCTTGGTGCCACCATAGAGCGAGTACATTTCGGCTAAGTCGCAGTGGTCGCGGCCGAACCGATGCGCACGCGCATGATGCGAAAGCCCGCCGAGATCGAAGCGCCGCTCGGAGATCGCGCCGAGTTGCAGCGCCGGCAGGTCATAGCCACGCGAATTGAAACCGATGCTCGTTACCCCGATCGGGATCAGGGCATCCACCGCCGCATAGAACGCGCTTTCGTTTCCCGGTTCGCACACGACGCTGGTCAGCTCAAACGCGTACTTCGCGTCCCGCAGCGATGCGGACAGGACAGTCGCCACGACCGGTCGGTGGAGCGGCCATTTGGGGAAGCTGCCGTCGGCGGGTTCGTCTTCGACGATCGATTCGATGTCGAACACGACGATATTGTCGCCCGAATGCTCGTCGCTCGGGCGCTGCGGGTGGAAAGACCGCATGATACATCTCCTTGAGATGGACGTGCACGCGGTCGCGTGCACGGATCGAAGGAATGAAAAGAAAACTGTCTTGGCACCTGTCGGCGCCTTTCCAATTTTCCTCTTCACCCCTTCAATCACCCCTTTTCGCTTCTGCTCCCCTCTTCACCCTGTGCGTGCGCATCCCGCTGCCGCGGGCATTTTCCGACGACGGTCAAAAAGGGGTCGGTTCGTGGGAATCCGGCGGAGCGCCCCGCGACTATGCCATCGCGACGTCAGCGCGACGGATCGAGACGCCCGGGATGAAGGGGCAAGCGACTGCGCGGACCGCGAAGTTTACGGCTGGGTGTGATGGCGGCAGGCGGCGGCTTCAGTAGTGCGCCGAGCGCGCGCGCATCCCCATCGGTCATGCCCGCCGTGCCCACCCCGCCCGCAAGCGCGCGGACCTGCTGGGCGAGCAGGTCGACCACCGGCGCGGCCGCGCCTTCGTCGCTGGCGGTAAGCCATGCGCGTACAACAGCGCTGTCATGCCGCAGCGCGGGCGCCGGCAATCCGGCAGCCGCTTCCCGGCTGCGGAAATAGAAACCGGCATCGAACTGCCGCAGATCGACGAATGCGCGGTCTTCGGGCGTTCCGCCGATCAGTCTCACATGCGTGCGCACGTCGAGGGATCGGGCATCCTGCTTGATGCTGGCTTCGACCTTCAGCGCGCCGGTCCGGACGCGTGACAGGATTTCACGCTCGACTTCGGCCTGGATCCTGCGCTGAACATCGAGCGCGTGCTGGATCTCGAGGTGCAGGAGCCCGAGATAATTATAGTTCGAAAACCGCAACACATCGCCGTCGTGCAAACCAACGAGCCCGTCCCGCCGGCTGAGCGGCATCCCACGCTCGGCAATGACCGCGACCGTGTCCCGGGCCCATTCCAGCGGCGTGCGCAAGGGGGACTGATTACCGGGAGCGGTGGGTGCCGCGGCACCGAACCCTATGCGGCCGTGCGTGACCGCGACCCTGCCGAGGAAATCAGGACCGGTTGTCGCAGGCGGCGCGGCGGCCACGAGCCTTGCGGTCTTCGGATCGGACCGACGAGCAGTTTCGAGGTACGCGCGGAATTTTGGATGACGCGACAGGACCGCCATCTCGGCGGCATCGCGCTGATCAAGCGTCGGACCGACGGGGCCTATTCTGCTTCCAACACGCGCCGGATCAAAGCCCTTGCCGACCTTCTCGATAAGGCGCGCGGCATAGGGCGTAATAGCATCGCCGTCGCCGACCCGCTCGATGAGAGCCCGGTCGATCTCCTGGGCAACGTCGACCCGATGACGCTCCGCCCGCCATTCAATGTGATCGCGGTGATCCCGTTCGAGTTGCGTCCAGACGATCTCAGGCCTAGACGGCGGAGAGGGTGCGGATGGCTTGTCCTGGGCCGGTAGCGCCGGGGCCGGCGTATCTTCGGCAGGACCTCGAACGACCTGTTCTTCGCGAAGACCCGTAGGTTCGAGGCGGTCATCGCCGATATCCCAGATGTCCGCCAGGAACGGCACGTCTGCCAACGACGGCAGTTCGTCGAGCTCGATGATTTCGCTAGCAGCGCGTGCAGTGCGGCGTCCGTACCGCTCGCGGGCATCGACCTGACGTTCATGCATGATCCGCGTTTCGAGTTTGGCGAGATGCCGCTCCATGACCGGCGTATCGCGCCATTTGCGCACCGCCTGCCCGAACCACGCGCTGTGGGTATCGCACGTCTCATCGAACAGCGACGCGGCTCCGTGGCGCCGGGCGAAGGCTTGCACCTGTGCAAGCTCGCGCTGCTGCGCGGCGCGAATACCGGCCAGACGCCTCTGCTCGCGGCCACCGCCAAGATCGACGCCGCGAACCAGATCGTCCGGGTCATCGCGTGGATCAATCGCGAGCCCGTGCTCGCCTCCGCTTACGAGGAGGGGGGCCTTGGCGATAAGGTCGATGGCCCGGTGTGTCGGGGTCACGGTCGGCACCGTCATGTGCTCGTGCATGTCGACAGGCTCTAAGCGCTTTGCATTATCTGCCGACAGGGCGCTCCTCGCCAATAGCTCGATCGCCTCGATCTCCATCCGCGCCGCCCGGGCTACGCGGTCCGCCACCGCTTCTTGCTCCAGCTTCAGTTCGAGATCGAGCGCCTGCAGATGCCGCTCTGCTTCCCTACCCCGTTCCGTCCATCCGGCGACCGCGCGCGGCGACGTCGTCACCGTGGCATATTCGGGGGCAAAGCGCGCGGTTCGCGCGGCGCGGCTTCGCGACATATCAATCAGGATCTGGATCTGGGCAGCCTCGTGCCGCAGCTCAACCGCCTCGACCTTTGCCGCGCGTGCGCGCTCGTGGTTCGGGTCCGGCGCGGGCAGCGCACGATCGATCGCGCCCAGCTCGGCGGCATGGTTGGTGGCGGCAGCCGCGAACACGCGACGCCAGCCTTCGACGTCGTTGGAGAGCCCCCGCTCGGTGCTGAATCCTGCTCGCTCCAGCACGGTACGCCGGCCATGCATCTTGCGCTGCGCGGTTGCATCGATGCCCATCTCGGCCAAGGTGCCCGGATGATATCGGACATCGGCATCGATCGTGGCCAGTTCGATGTTGGTCAGGCGCGCAACCTCCTCGCGCATGACGTCGATCCATCCGTCGCGGGTGATAGCACCGACCTTGTTCGCTTCGAATTCGAGGCTGCCGTCCTCCAGATAGCGAGCCTGCCTCGTCCCCATCAACCAGTGGAAATGGTCGTTCAGCGGATCGTTGAGCCCGTCAGGCATATGGTCGCAGATCGTCATCGGAATGAACCAGCCCGGCTCGTCCGTGCTGGCAGGATTGCGCTGGCGCTGGACGAGGTCGATCATGCCGGCCTGTATCCGGGCGCAAGCATCCGCGCCCAGATCGGCATGATACTCGCCTTCGCCCGCCAAATGAGTCTGCACCGCGCGGCCTTCCGATACCCGAGCCGGCCGGGTAGTCTTGTCGACCGTATCCGGCCAATGGTCTTGGGTCTTGATCCAGGCATAGACGTCGAACGCGCGCGCATCGATCCACCGAACACCGTCGCGCGCCTTGCGATTCGACAGCGGTCTGCCCGCCGCGACACGCTTCTGTTCCTTGGCAATCGCCTTTCGCAGGCCCGCAGGGCACTCGGCATCTCGCGCAATCTCGTCGAACAAGGCCGGGGCGCGAGCGTAGAAGATGCTGATCCCGGGCGGGTTGCCCTCCGGGTGCGGACGGCGATCGCGTTCAAACGTCTCGACGACATTCCAGTCGGCCGGATCCCGCAGGTTCGTCCAGCCATCGGCGGGTCCGCCGCCCTGGCCACCATGCCCGCGCATATAGGCGTCCTTCGCCGCGCCATCGATCCCGACGTCGAGCGCCTTCGCCAGCCCCTCGCCCGGCGCATCCGGTTCAAGCCCCTGCCCTTTGCCGCGCGCATACGCGTCGAACGCTTGCGCGGTTCGGCCCTCGACCATGTTCTTGGCGAAGTGGAACGGGATGTGTCCGTCGGCCGAGCGCAGCCGCGACACGGGCGGCGAGCCGGGAATTGAGAAGAAGGGTCGAGTGGTATAGGCTGGCCCACGCGCATCATCGTATCGGCCGATGCCGTCGATGAGCCTTGGAACATGGTGGCGAAGAACACCGAGCGGATCCTCGCATGCCATCGCTTCCAGGTCGGCCGGCACGTCCTGGATGACCCGCCTGCAGAACCGCTTGCTGAATGCACTGAGCGACGGCACGTCCCTGCCCTTCTCCCATTCCCGACAATTGTCGGCATGAAGCCCGCGGCAGGCGCCCACGCATCGACTGATGCGTGAACTCACTCCCGTTGTTGTAGAATACAACGCACCGCTAACACGAGCAATCGTGTTAGCGTCTTGCGCCTAAAATACTTCTCGACACTTTATCGATGTGCAAACTCGTAGAGTTGGTAGCTTGCATATCTTCTGCAGTCATTGCGAAGCTGCGGAAGCACAAGCTTGATCAGGTAGTCTTTACCCAGTGTTTATTATGCAAGCTCGATTTCATCCAACCTCGCATCGTGTTGCGATACCGTCGGCTCCATACGATGCGAGGTGAGAGTCCGTTTGGAAAATCACGGATGGGCGTTTCTGCGTAGCATGAGTCCGCCCATGGCGACCATGATCATGGC